>JBILQT010000282.1:0-9236 GCA_044373065.1 Sandaracinaceae bacterium | reverse complement strand
TTCCGCGTGGTTGTCGCGGACCAGCCAGCTGCAAGCTTCGTCGTGTCGGACGGCTTCGTGCTCATCGCGAGTGCGACGAACGATCGAATCGTCGGCTCGATCTTCATCACCGAGGGCTTCCGCTACGACGCGCCCTTCCCGGTGCCTCAGGTGTTCGACCCACCGCTCAACATCTCCTTCGTCGACAACATGCCGCCTCCATAAGCACGGCGAATGACCACCGTCTCTTGAATAAGCAGAACCAATGAAGCTCACCGCCCTTGCCTCCCTCGCATCCGCACTCGCCTCGCTCGTTCTGACGGCCAGCGCCGCCCACGCGCAGACGACGGAGACCTACGTCTTTCGTGACTCGCTGAGCCCCAACGAAGGCGCGGGGAATGTGCTCGTCCCCGTCCACAACGGCACGGGCGCCATCCTCACAAGCGGTGAGGGCTTCGTGGGCGGCAGCTACGTCACGCACACGATCAGCCCCTCGGCCTGCGCCTCCTCGCCCACGGTTCGCGCTTGGTCCTTCCCCGTCTCCGGTGGGCTGCGGCACGCGAACGCTTCGCCCGCCATCGTCACGGGCTCGTACTCGGTCTCGATGCTCATGCGCTACAGCCCAATGGACACGGGTTATGCGCGGCTCATCGACTTCTCGAACTCGATGCAGGACACGGGCATCTACAAGCTCAACGATGGCGTGAGCTTCTATCCGGTTGGCACCTTCGCGCCGGGCTCGTTTGTGGAAGGCCAGGATGTCTTCGTCACGATCACGCGCAACGCCGACACGCGCCTGGTCTCGCTCTACATCAACGATCTTCCGTCAGGCGAGTACGTCGACACCGGCAACCTCTACGCGCCAGTCGCCTCGGTCATGTACTTCTTGATGGACAACACCACAGGCTCCGCGGCGATCACCGAGACCGATGCGGGCGTTATCTCCTACCTGCAAGTTCGCAGCACCCCGATGACGCCAGCCGAGGTGACCGCAAGTCTGGCGGGCATCTGCGACACGGTCGCGTGCGGCGATGGCCGCATCGAGGACGGCGAGGAATGCGATGACAGTGGTGTGCTCAACGCTGATGGCTGCTCAAGCCAATGCACTGTGGAGCCTGGATTTGGATGCAGCGGCGCGCCGAGTGTGTGCATGCGTTTGCCCGATGCGGGGATGGCGGATGCGGGGGCAAATGACGCAGGCGCGACACCCGATGCGGGTACCAACGATGCAGGCGCGACACCCGATGCGGGTGCCATGCGGGTCGATGGGGGCGCTGCGGACGCCGGGGTGCGCGATGCATCGCTTGGCCATGATGCAGCGATGCCTGCGGGCACCAGCTCTCGTGGATGTGGATGTCTGGTCGCCGGGTCGATGCGCACCACACGCCTCGCACCCGCATCGCTCGTGCTGCTCGCGCTGGTCGTCGCGCGCCGCTGCAAGCGCCTGCGCTGACGTTCCAACAACCTTCGAGCAACTTTCGAAACGCGTCCTTCGATGCAGCCGAGTGCTTCAGTTCGACATGCGCTTCTTTCCCGCGAGGGAAACCAGCAACTGCTTTTCGGAAAGGACACGTGATGAAGCCAAGTCTTGTCGCTCCATTTCTTGCCGCCCTCACGGTCGCGTGTGGTGGCTCTGCGGATGTTCCGGATGCGCCGGGTGTGGATGGAGGCAATCCCCCCACCGGCGGCCTACAGCCTGGAGAAGCCGGCACCGGCCACCTTGCCTACCTCGTGGCGCCGAGCCGTCAGCTTGAGATCATGAACCTCACGACGGGGCGTGTGGCCTACCGCTCCGGAGACGAGGAGGGCGAGGTGCAGCGCTTCTTCCTCTCGGCCGATGGAAGCACGGCCATCTTCCAAACGGCCGCGAATCCATGCACGCGCGTGCGCCTCCCTGCAGCAACCACGAGCAGCTGCGCGCCCGAGGGCCTCGTTCTCCCCTATCCGATCGGCCTCTCGAATGACGGGTCGCGCATTGCCTTCACGGGGCTGCGCGTGAGCGGAGGATCGGGTGCGGGGCAGGCCGTCGCGACCGTTCTCGAGGGTGCAACGCTGACGGATCTCGCCTCGGGCGACACCGATACGGTGCTCACGGGCGGCGGCGCGGTGAGCCCGACAGGGGATGCGGTCTACACCTTCGCGCGTGATCCAAGTGTCGGCGAGAACCCACCGCTCTCGCTCACACGACACCGAGCTTCGGGCGTGCCCGAGACCCTCTTCGACTTCGCTGCTGGCGTCCGCGCTTTCAACATTGTCGATGTGGTCCTTCAGCTCAGCGAGGACGGAACACGCGGCGTCTTCCCCTGTGCAGACCCTGCCCAGTCCGTCGCCGCCGAGCGCATCGCGGTGTGCTCCGTCGACCTCCAAACTGGCGCGGTCGTGCGCTACGCAAATGCCGTCGGCTCCCTCTCGCTCGACGGAAGTGCCGTGATCATCGAGCCCTGGATCGGCGAGGGCTTTCGCGTCTACCCCTTCGGCAGCACCACGCCCTCGGCGACCGTGATGAACCCTGGTGGAGGCGGAACCCCAACGCTCTCACCCGACGCGTCACGCATCGCCTTCCGCGTGCGCACCGAGGATGCCCTTCGCGTGGCCGCAACACAGCCCGTCGCCGGCGGCACGACAGTCCTTGTGCAGCAGAACGGCGAGGGCGGCCCGCCGGGCGCCTCGGAGTTGCGCTGGCGCCGCTGAGCAGAGACGCCTACTTCTTGGTCTCGTACTCGTAGAAGCCGCGACCCGTCTTCCTTCCAAGCCTGCCTGCGCGCACCATCTGCCGCAGCAACGAGGGCGCGCGGAACTGCTCGCCGAGCTCTTTGTGAAGGTGGTCGAGGATCATCAAGCGCACATCGAGGCCCACAAGATCCGTGAGCTTGAGCGGGCCCATGGGATGCCGATAGCCAAGCTCCATCGCCGTGTCGATATCCTCGGCGCTCGCAACGCCTTGCTCCAGCATGCGAATCGCTTCGCATCCGAGGATCACGCCAAGGCGGCTCGTCGCAAAACCTGGCGCGTCCTTCACCACGATGGGCTTCTTTCCAATCTTCGCGGAGAAGCTTTTCGCACGCTCGATCGTGTCATCGCTTGTCTGCATCGCGCGCACGATCTCAAGCAGCTCCATGATCGGAACGGGGTTGAAGAAATGAAGCCCCACCACGCGTGAACTGTCCTTCGCCACGCCGGCAATCTCCGTCACGGAGAGTGAGCTCGTGTTCGTCGCGAGGATGCAGTGCGCAGGCGCGCTCTCCGAGACCTTGCGGATGAGGTCCAACTTCCAGTCCATGCGCTCCGGAATGGCCTCAACGACGAGGTCCGCGCTATTGGCAGCGGTGCCAACATCGGTGGAGAGCGCGATGCGTCCAAGCACATCCGTCTTTTCGGCTTCGCTCAACTTCTGCTTGGCGATGAGCCTATCGAGGCTCTTTCCGATCTGCACTTTCCCGTGCTCTGCGGCAGCCAACGTCACATCAGTCATCGTGACGTGAAGGCCGCTCTGCGCGCAGACCTGCGCAATGCCGTGACCCATGGTGCCCGAACCGACGACAACGACTTGTTGAACTTCGCTCATGCTCGCTTCTCCTGTTCCGCGCACGTTCGAATGGCGGCGCATCCGCTGTCAACGCTCGCAAGCGCGCACCGCCGTCATCCTGGGCCTGCTACAAGATTCATGTGAGCACCTCCGCCAACGCGCTCTTGATCGGAATCCCGTACTCGCCGTGGACGCTGCAAGCGCGCTGGGCGTTCCAGCATCACCGCGCCGCGTATCGCTTCGAGCCCTATGTGCCGATGGTGGGCGAGCCCGCGTTGCGTGCGCGCCTCTCTCGTCGGGAGACGCGCTTTGTGCGCGAGAAGCTCAGCGTGCCGATCCTCCTTGATGGCACACGCACGGTGCATGGCTCACGTGAGATCGCGGAGTACGTCGACAGGTCGAGCACGGGCCAGCCCTCACTCTTCCCGCGCGAGCAACTCGACGCGATGGACCGCTGGCTCACGCGCCTTGAGCAAGCCAAGCGTGCAGGGCGCGTGCTCGCCACCGAGCGCCTGATGGAGAGCGATACGGCGCTCGTCGAGAGCATGCCTTCGGCCTGGCCGGGCTTGGTGAAGCGTGCGTCCATCCCTGTCGCGCGCAGGGCCTGCCGCTTCATCCTCGACAAGTACGGCGGGCGTAGTTTCGAGGGGCGCGATGGCGCCCCCGGCGAGCATGATCAATCAAGCCTTCGTGGGCTGCTTCGTGAGGTGCTGCTCAACGCGCAGGACACGCTCGAGCGCCATCCCTTCCTGCTCGGTGACACACTCACGTTTGCCGATTTCGCCCTCGTCACGACGCTGCAGTTCGTCTCTCCCTCGCCCGACTTGGTTCGCCTCGGCGCCTCGTTTCAAGCGGCGTGGAGTGATGCCGCACTTGCCTCCGAGCTCACGCAGCTCTTCGATGCACGTGAGCGCATCTTGAAGGCCTCGCCGCCACGCGGCGGAGTAGCCCTTTGAGCGCCGTCCGATGACCAAGCGTGTGCTCGTTGTGGGTCTCGACTGCGCGCCGCCTCGCCTGGTCTTTGATCAATTCGCGAGCGCGATGCCGACCCTGCGCAAGCTGCGTGCAACCGGCGCTTGGGGGCCGCTTCGCTCGGTCGTTCCGCCGATCACGGTGCCTGCATGGGCATGCGCAACGACAGGTCGCGATGCGGGAGAGATGGGGCTCTACGGGTTTCGCAATCGGCCCACACGTGACTATGCGCTGACGACCTCGACGAGCGAGGGACAGCCCTTCCCGCACATCTGGGATCTTGCCGCCGAGGCCGGTCTTCGCGCGGCATCCCTCTTTGTTCCGCCCTCGTATCCGATTCGCTCCGCGCACCCAAACGTGACGCAGGTGAGCTGCATGCTCGCGCCCGGCGCCGACGTGGTTCACACGCATCCCGCATCCCTGGGCGCCAAGCTGAGCGCGCGCGTTGGCCCCTACATCTCCGACCTCGAGCGCACGCTGGAAGGCGACGCGGCGTTGGACGGACTTCATCGCATGGCGGCGCAGCATTTTGATATTGCAGAAATCATATTGCGAGATGAAGATCCGCATCTGCTCTTCATGGTCGAGATCGGTACCGATCGCCTGCACCACCTCTTCTACCCAGCGATGGACTCGGCCGACCCACGCCATGCGGCGTTCACGGCGCTGCACCCCAACTGGATGCGCCGTGCACGAGATTACTATTCATATCTCGATATGAGGCTAGGTAAGCTCCTCGCGCTAAGCGGCCCGGAGACCGATGTGATCGTAATGAGCGATCACGGTGCGCGGCCCCTGCTTGGAGGCGTCTTCATCAACGAGTGGCTTCGCAGCGAGGGCCTCTTGGTCCTGAAAGACGAGCCCTCCAGCGAGCGGCCGCTGCGCATCGAAGACATCGATTGGTCGCGCACCAAGGCCTGGAGTGAGGGCGGCTACTACGCGCGCATCTTCCTCAATGTGCGCGGTCGCGAGCCGCTTGGCGTGATCGCGCCAGAGGATGTGGAAGGCGAGATGGTTCGCCTCGAAGCGGCGCTGAGCGCGCTGCCTGACGTGAGTGGGCGAGGTCATCGCATCGTGCGCGCGAGAGAGGCGTTTCGTGCGCAGAACGGTGGCGCGCCCGACCTGCTCGTCTTCTTCGGCGACCTCGCGCTGCGCTCGCTTGGCGCCGTCGGAGGTGGGGCATTCACGGCCTCGCCCGAGCGTGTCGAGCGCGACAAGGGGCGTGGCGGATGCAATCACGATTGGGAGGGCATCTGCGTGCTTCAAGGTCGCGGAGTGCGGCGTCGCGGCCCTCTTGAGGGCGCCTCGCTCATGGACATCGGTCGCACGGTGCTTGACCTGCTCGGCGTGCAGGCGCCCTCGGAGATGCAGGGTAAATCCCTTGTTGCGCAAGGTGATTCGTGAGCGCCAAGCACCTTGTGATTGGTCTCGATGGGGCCGATGTCGATGTCATGCACCGCATCGGACGCGCCTCGCTGCCGAACCTCTTTCGCTTGATGGACGAGGGTGCCTGGAGTCGGCTGGAGAGCGTCATGCCCTGCGCGACCTTGCCCAACTGGACGACGTTTCTCACGGGCATGGACCCTGGCCGTCACGGCGTCTTCGACTTCACCACGCGCATCGGGACACGCGTTGCGTTCACGGGCGGCACGGCGCGTCAGGAGCCGACGGTCGCCAAGCGTCTCGATGCAATGGGGCGGCGCTGTGCTGTGATCGGGTTCCCTGGCACGTTCCCTCCCGAGGCACTGAAGCACGGCGCGTTTGTGAGCGGCTGGGACTCGCCCGTCGACTTCGAAGCAGACCGCTCCTACGTGCATCCTCCAGAGCTCTTCGATGCGTTGGTGAAGCGCTTTGGCGCGTACCGCTTTGATGAGGTGGATGAGTTCATCGCCGACTCCGAGGGCTGGCATGCGCGGCTGGGCGAGGTGCTTGAAGCGCGCATCGAGAAGCGCACCGAGCTTGCCCTTTGGATGCTGGAGCAAGAGCCGAGTTGGGATCTCTTTGCCTTCTATTTCGGCGAGAGCGACACGGCCTCGCACCATCTGCTCTCACTCTGGGATGAGACGGCGCCGCGTCATCCGACCGACGTGAATGCGCCTGAAAAGGATGGACTTGCGCGTGTGTATCGCGCGCTCGACAGAGCCGTTGGAAGGCTCGTGGATGCGGCAGGCTCATGCGAACTCACGGTGCTGAGCGACCACGGGTCAGGCCCTGCATCGGACAAGATTTTCTTCGTCAACCAAGCGCTCGCCTCGCTCGGCTTCCTCTCATTTCGTGCGCGCGACCTCGGCACATCGACGAGCCCACTTGCCACGCTGCGCAAGCTCGGGATGCGCGCCATCCCACCGCGCGCAAAGCACGCGCTCTTCCATGCGTTTGGTCGCGCGCTTCCGGGCTGGCTGGAGAGCCGCACGCGCTTTGCCGACATCGACTTTGCGCGCACGCGCGTGTTCTCGGATGAGCTCAACTACTTCCCCGCGCTTCACTACAACCTGCGTGGAAGAGAGCCGAATGGGACACTCGACCCCGAGGACGTGCCGCGTGTCTTCGCGGCGCTCGAATCGGCCTTGCTCAACCTTCGCGACCCGTGGACGAATGCGCCCGTCGTGCGTGCGCTCTGGCCCCGCGAGGCGCTCTACGAGGGCCCCCACGTGGCGCGTGCGCCCGATGTGGTGGTTGAGCTCGAGCTCGACTTTGAGACGTGCCCCAAGGGCGCGACCTACAACCTGATGCCCTCGTCGGAGTCGCGTGATGGCCAGCTCTTCCGCAGGCTCGAAGCGACTGAACTGCGTGGGCGCAAGGGCCGGAGCTTGGCTGGAAGCCATCGTCAGAATGGTCTCTACATCGCGCACGGCCCGCGTGTGGCGCGCGTGGGTGAACTCTCGATGCGCATGGCAGATGCCACCGCGACCTTGCTCGCGCGCATGGACATCGCGCCCAGTGCCGAGATGGCAGGACGCGTCGCCGACGAGCTCTTCGTCACGCCAAACGCACCGAGCACAGAGCTCGTGCACGTCACCGCAGACGCATCCCCCCTGACTGACCTTGCGCGCACGGAGGCGAGGCTGCGCGCGCTTGGCTATGTGGATGGCGAGTGAAGTTCACGTCGAAGCACGCCCGGCTGACCTGGCTACGCGACGCATGCGTCCTCGTGCGTGAGCGCGCGCTTGATGAGGCAGAGCATCCACCCGCATCGCGACTCTCCCAAGCGTCCTTCGTCGATGCCGTGCGCACAGCACTCCCAACGCTGGAAGACATGACGCGAGCGCTCGATGCGCTTGAGGGTGCAGGGCCTGTCGGAGAGGTCGCGCTGATCCTTCCGAACAACGTGGAAACGGCAATCGTGCGGCCGCTCTTCTGGGCGATTCTGGCCGGCAATAAGACCCGGGTAAAAATGCCCTCGGTCGGGGCAGGGTTTGCGGAGCTGGTGGTCGCCGCGCTCGTGGATGCGAACCCAGTGCTGGGGAGCGCGATCACGGTGTGGCGCTTCGCTCGCGAGGATGCGCGTTCGCTTGAGGCCTTCGTGCATGGTGCGAATGCGGTTCATGTCTTCGGGCGCGATGAGACGGTGAGAGCGCTTGCCACGCACGTGGCGCCCGAGCGGCTCGTCTCACACGGCACGGGGCTTGGCATCGCGGCGGTGACGCCTTCGGTCGATGCAGGGCTCGCGGCGCGCATCGCCTGCGATGTCGCTCGGCATGATCAGCGAGGCTGCCTCTCGCCGCAGCTCGTGCTCGTAGAGAACGGTGACGACCAGGCTGCGCTTGCGTGGGCAGAGGCGCTTCACGCGGCGCTGACACAGCTCGACTCCGCGATGCCACGCGGCGCGATGTCGCGTGCCGAAGCACAAGCCGAGCGCGTGTGGCGCGATGTTGCCCAAGCAACGGGCGAGCTCTTCGCGACCACGACGCATGCGGTGAGTGCAGAGGGGGCCCAGGCGCCGCGTGATTGCCCAGGGCTTCGCAACATCGCGGTGCATGGGCTGCCGCGTGAGCGGATGGACGCGCTTCTCCTCGCACTCGGGCCTCATTTGAAGTGCATTGGTGCGGTCGATGCGGAGGCCGTGGTGGATCTACGTGCGCGCTTCCCGAATGCGTCGGATGTCGTCCTTGTGGGCGCGATGCAGACGCCGCGCTTTGATGCGCCCATGGATGGCGCGCCTGCACACACGGGGTTTGCCTTGTTTTGAAAGGTGTTGGTTGGCATGCGCGAAAGGGAAGGGGGTTGAGGTACGCTGAGGATGGAGGCGGCATGTCCCTTTCGCGCGCTCGGTTCTCGCTTGCTCTGACGGCCTACGCACTCGCATCGCTCGCGGGCTGCGCACAGGTCGACGTGGACGACTGCACCGGCCCCGATGATCCGATGTGCGGCGCCTCGTACGAGTACCTGCGCATCCCCGGCTCGTACGTGCCCGCAGCCGCCTCGCTGAGCGCAGGCTCCGCCATCGTGGCCTACGACGATGTGCCCGCTTGGGACGGCGGCGCGCACTGCACTGGAGGATTCACGGCAGGGGGGCGCGCACTCTCCACGCACCTCCGCGCGAACTTCCCCGGCATCTCCTCGATCGGCGGCTACTCGTGCAGGCCCAATACCGCCAACACCGCGAAGATGAGCGTGCACGGCTCGGGGCGCGCACTCGACATCATGATCCCGCTCGATCGCGGCGATGCGGACAACGGCATCGGCGACCCGATCGCGAACTGGTTGATCGCGCATAGTAGTGAAATAGGAATTCAATATGTGATTTGGGATCGCACAC
>JBILQT010000281.1:0-9259 GCA_044373065.1 Sandaracinaceae bacterium | reverse complement strand
AAGCTGCAGAGGAGGCCATCGTTGCACTCCGCGGCAGAGCGACAGGGCGTGCCAAGGGAGACGCGCGTCTCGCATGAGGCAGTGGTCGCGAGGAGGGCACTGGCCAGGGCGAAGGCCAAGGGGCGAAGTTGCATCGCCCCAAGGTAACGCGTTGCGTTTCCTCGAATCCAGTCGCCTAGAAGAGCACCCGTGCGAGCACGGGAATCAAGCGCGCACGGAACGCCGGGTCGACGGCCAAATCCTGCCGCACCTCCAGCTCCAAGGCGCGCTTCTGATGCGCGGCCGAGTGCGTATCAGCGACGTACATCAAGCCGTCTTTTCCAGACCACGGCTCGTTCGCACGCACCGCAAAGCCAACGTCATCGAGTGCCATCATCAGTGCGGCTGCGAGGCTCTCTTCTTTGTCGAAGAGCACACCCACTTCCATCGTCCGCGGCTGCCCCTCGTAGAGCGGCGTGAACGAGTGAATCGAGAAGAGCGTGTGCGCCGTGGTGCTCAGCCTCGCGGCCTGATCGATCGCGCGATGCAGAGGGCGATAGAGGCGCGTGAGGCGCGCCTCACGGTCGGCGTCAGTGATGCCTGTGTTGAGCACGACGGGCACGCCATCACAGATCGGACGAAAGAGCGTCGGCGAGCCTTCCGGACGATTCGGATCCGCCAGCAAGCGCGAGAAACGCGCACACACGAGGCGCGCTTTCACGGCCTCGGCGTACTCCAGTGCAACGGCCTCCGCGCCAAGATCAAATGCCCAATGGGTGCCGCGCAGACGCGCGTCTTCGGTCGGCCAGCGCCAACCTTCGGGCACGCCCTCGGAGGCGTGCTCACAGGTCACGATCACGCCCGAGGTCTCACCAAACACATACGAGGCAAACGACTCGTTCTCTTCGACGAGGGCGCTCGCGGCGCGCTTCAGATGCATTCGCCCGTCATCCGATTGCACGACATGAAGCCGAACTCGCGGCACGTGCGGTCGCCGCCGATGGTGTTGCAGGCGGGTGCACACACAGAGAACGTGTCCGACCAGCAGACGTAGCTTCCGCCGATGCCGCGACAATCAGGGTCGGTGTTGCAGCGACAAGCGAACTCATCGACGAAGCCATTGCCATCATCGTCGGTGCCATCGCAGCACTCGCCACCGAGCGGTCGGCAGTCCGAATCGCCGCAATCCGTGAGGCCATCGCAATCCTCATCGATGCCGTTGGTGCAACCCGCAACACCCGACTCCTCGGGTGCCGTGGGCGTACAGGCCGTCATGCAGAAGGGGCGCGTACGGCAATCCGGGTCGGCGCAATCGATGAGGCCATCGCAGTCGTCATCGCGCATGTCACGGCAGCGACCCTCGGTGCGCGAGATCGGCGTGCACATGCCGCAACCGGGCGTGCCTGCGCAGAGGCGATCGGCGCAGTCGGTCGCGCCATTGCAGTCGTTGTCGAGCCCGTCGGTGCACGACGATTCTGAGCGCGCCGTGGGCACACACATGCCGCCACAGACGGGGTCGCGGGCGCAGACCGGGTCACCGCAGTCGATCAACCCGTTGCAGTCGTTGTCGCGGCGATCCGTACAGTTGTCTTCGAAGGGGGCTGAGGGCACGCATGCGCCGCACTCGGGGCGCCCTGCGCAGGCCATGTCCTCGCAGTCGAAAGCGCCATTGCAGTCGTCGTCGTTTCCGTCGGCGCAGTTCGTCTCGATGCGGCTGACGGGCACGCACGCGCCGCAGTCAGGTGTGGTGAGGCAGTCACGCTCGTCGCAATCGAAGAGCCCGTCGCAGTCGTTGTCGCGACCATCGCCGCATTGACGACCCGTCTCGATCGGAGACTCGGGTACGCACATGCCGCACGAAGGGTCGACAAAGCAGACCGGGTCCGCGCAGTCGAAGAGCCCGTTGCAGTCTTCATCCGCGCCGTTGTTGCAGCTGAGTTCGCGTGGCGCGCACATCGAGCACTCAACGCTTCCGCGGCAGTCCGGGTCGCCGCAATCGAAGAGCCCGTCGCAGTCGTCATCCACGCCATCGCGACATGCGACCTCGCTCGGCCCGCGTGGTGTGCAGACGCTCGCGCATCCCATCGGTGTGCATGCGCCGCCCGGCCCGCATCGCGCGTTGTTCGGCGTGCTCGTGCAAGTGGCTCCTCGCGCTTCGACGCACGCGTCGTCGGTGCAATCCACACCGTCATCGCAGACGGGCCCAGGGACGACCACGCAGCGTCCGGCAGCGCACGTCGTCGTGCCGTTGCAGGCCAAGCCATCGTCGGGGCAATCACTCGGCACGCGACAGGCGATGGGCCCGGCGTCGCGTCCGAGC
Source organism: Sandaracinaceae bacterium (assembly GCA_044373065.1). Taxonomy (GTDB): domain Bacteria; phylum Myxococcota_A; class Polyangia; order Polyangiales; family Sandaracinaceae; genus JAFLCL01. Next base: position 6,960 of record JBILQT010000281.1, on the reverse strand, counting down.
GGGCCGGTGTCGAGGCCTGGTCCAGCATCCACTGGGCCGACGTCGTCCTGGATGCCGATGTTGGTTCGACCGCCACATCCGATGGCCGAGAGACAAGCGAGAGCGAGAAGTGAAGAAACCGCGAAGTTCGTGCGCATGCGACGAGTCTATCAAGCTCGGCTTCTGCATGGAAAAAGCTCGAACGTTGGGCGAATACGCACGAAAAAAGGGCCCCTCGCGGAGCCCTTGATGCGTTGGGTTTCGTTGCCTTCAGCCGACCGACTCTGCCCCGTACTGCACGATCGGATTCCAAGGCCCCTGGCCCGCGCGCGGCTGCCAGTTGTGCCAAATGTCATCGCCCGTCGCCCAGTAGAAGAGCTCAAGGCGTCCGTCTTGATTCTGGCCGACAGCGAGGTCGGTTGCGCCTTCGCCAAGCACCTCCTGATCGGTGCCCCAATCGCCGTTCGGGTTCATCTGCCAGAGGTTGCGAATCTTTGCGTCGCCATCGATGTAGAAGACCTCAAGACGCCCATCGCGGTTGCGTGCGACATCGATCTTGCGGGCGCGCACACCGAGGCTCTCAAGCCCATGCCAATCGCCATTCGGCGTCTCTTGCCAGTCGTGCCAGACGATGCCGATCGGGTCGCGGAAGAAGACCTCCAAGCGGCCATCCGCATTCGAGCCGACGCGCACCTCGATGGCCTTGCCCTTGAGCACTTCGGCGCCGTGCCAATCGCCGTTGGCCTCCGTCTGCCAGTCATGATGAAGCGCGCCATCGCCCATCGCGTAGAAGACCTCGAGACGCCCATCTTGGTTGCGACCGACGTCGACTGCCGTGACGATCTCGGACGACGCAGAGAGCTTCTCTGCGCCATGCCAATCGCCATTCGGCGAGAGCTGCCAGTCGTGTTGAAGATGACCGTGATGGTCGATGTAGAAGACCTCCAAGCGGCCGTCTGCATTGGCCTCTGCGACGAGCGATTGCCCGCGTGCGCGTGTGCCCTTCTTCGACTCGCCATCCGCGTAGAGCGCCTCCGCGCCCGTCCACGCAGCGCCGGCCTGCTTCTGCCAGTGATGGAGAAGCTCACCGTCCGGCGTGATCCAAAACGCCTCAAGGCGACCGTCCGCGTTGATGCTGGTCGCGAGGTGCGTCGCGGTATGCGCGAGCGTCTCTTCGACGCCCCACAATCCGTTCGCAGCCTTCTGTGCGTTGCGACGAATCGAGCCGTCTTTGGCGATGTAGAAAACCTCAAGCCGACCGTCGCGGTTGAGGCCGATGGAGATGGTCTGTTTCAAAGGCATGGGAACTCCTCGATCGATGCTTGGTTGGGGGATCGATGTGGTGCGCGATCAGCGACTGCAATCACGCGGGCAGCTACGTTCATCTTCGGGCGGCTGACAGCGATTGTCACCGCAGCAGCTGCCACAATCTTGGCTGCAGCTTCGGCAATCTTCGGGCGGTTGGCAGCGTCCATCGCCGCATGTGGCGTCGAGTGCAACGGCGTCTTGGGTCGTGCTCGGCGTCGCACGAACCCCAGCGGCGAAGAAGAGCGTGGAGAGGGCGATCGCGACGAAGGTGATGCGCATTGGGGGCAGCTTACCACCACCATCGGAAAGAGGAGTCTTTCCATTCTTGCTGCGCACCCTTTGCGTAGCGTGAAACTCCACGCATTTTGAGGTGTCTTAGTCCTCGTTCGAAGTCGTCTGTGTGAACTCGAAAATTGTCACTCCGGGCGCGTGACAGCGAGGTTGATGACGATGTTAGGGTTAACGCTGCGGCCCGGTTGTGTGCGGGAACGTGGAGGCTCTGAATGAACCGGCGACGAGCGAGTTGGTGCGTGGCGATTGGGCTTGGCTCGATGATGGTGAGCGCGTGCCCGACGCCAACGATGACCGAGGATGATGTGGGCACCGATGCACGCATCCGCCGAGACATCGGTCCGGTCGATGCGTTTGAGCCTCTCGATACGCCGGAGATCGATGCCTACATGCGTCCACGTGATGCGGGGCCTTTCGATGCGGGACCGATTCCGCAATGCGAGGGGCTGCCTCCGCCGGAGATGATCTGCGCGACGGATTCGGAGTGCAACGAAGCGGGCTTTGCGCGGTGTCAGATCCCCACCGTCGTTGGCGAGTGTCCGCGCTGCGGATTCATCATGGACGACTGCATGGTGGACGAGGACTGCCTGCCGAGAGACGCGGGACCAGAGCTCGACGCGATGTTCCCCGACGCGAGCGAGGATGCAGGCCCGGTCGATGATGCCGGGCGCGATGGTGGGATGGACGCAGGGATGGCGGATGTCGGCCCCGTGCCGCTCGTCTGCGTCACCTACGACCGCGGATGTGCCTGTCCGCGACGTGTCTGCGAGCCGCGCTGCATCGGGCCCACATGCCCAACAGCGCGCTGCGACACGGACGGCTATGTGTGCCCGAACAACTCGGTTTGTATGCCGACGGCAACGGTCACCGATGATCACGGTTGTGCGCCCAAGCGCTGCACGACCAATGCAGATTGTGATTGTGGTTGGTGTGCCCCAGGGGGGCTTTGCGCGAACGGAGCTGGAACATGCGTGATTTGAATGGTTCTCGAGTGCTGAGTCTCTCGCTGCTTCTTGCCGTGGGGGCGGGTGCGACTTCCGGTTGTGATTGCGGTGGCACGGTCGTGACCCCAGACGACACGGGGCGAATGCCACGCGATGCGGGCACCGACAGTGGTGCTGTCGTGGAGGACGACGCTTCGATCGATGCGAATGCGCCTGCCATCGACACCAACCCCACCTTGGATGACGCGTTCGTGCCTGGGGGCCCCGACGCGCCCCTCGGTATGGCGCTCAACTGCGTCCACACACACAGCCTCGGAGAGGACTACTTCCGCCTCTCCCGCGACGGCGATGCGGACAACCCCCCAGCCACATCCGTCGCCACGCGTGCAGGTGAGATGGTGGGTGTCTTTTCGACATCCAACGACGCCGGCACCCGAAGCCTTCAGGTCTTCCGCCGAACGGCCGCCGGAGAGATCATCGCGCCAGCGACGATCCCCAACTCGACGGGCGCCAACTTGCCCAACATCGTGGCGACCACGGATGGCTACTGGATCGCCTACCAGCAGGGCACGAACGTCATCGTTGCGCGGGTGAACGCGGACTTCACGATGTCGACGCCTTCGACGGTCGGCACAGGCCCGATCACGACGGCGCCTCAGCTTGTGAAGACGAGCACGGGCGGCTTTGTGGCCTGGATCACCGGTGGTGATGTGCGTGGTCGCGCCCTGGATGCGATGGGCGCTGCCTCGGGTACGGAGCGCACGCTCGACGCGAGCGCGATGCCGATTCGACACATGGCGCTTCAGCGCGTCGGTGGCGCGGACGCGGTCTCGATCACGTGGTCGGACGGCGTGTCGCGGCCTTCGGTTGCACCGGTTGATGTGGCTGCAGGCACGGTCGGCGCTGTGATGCCGCTGGCGGGCGAGTTCGGAGCTTTCTCGTCGCTCGATACGGCGGGACAATCCGTCGAGGTGATGGGCGGCCGCGCGCTCGATGGCGCAGGCGTCTACGACCTGGAAGACGGCGCCTCGCGTGACGTCGTGTTCCGCGTGTTGACCGCAACGGGCACCACAGCACTTCCAGCCGCAACGGTCGGCATCGGTGGTGACCTCGCGTGGGCGCCGTCGGTCGACACCTACCTCTCGGGCTACCTCATCGCCTACCGCGCGCGTTTGGTGGGCGGCACCCGCACATTCCTTCGTGTCGGCTACCTCGACCGCAATGGCTGCGATCTGGGCATCGTGACCGACCGCTTCCCGCTCGGGCAGATCGACTCCGAACGCGGCGCCGCGCCGCAGGTCACAACGTCAGGCAATGACGTCCTCATTGTCTGGTCCGATGCGACCGACTCTTTCAACGACTACTGGGCCGCAACGATGTCCTGCACGGAGAGGTGAATATGCTCCTACAAACAAGAAAACCGAGGAATCGCTCGGCTGGTTGGGCGGCACTTCTCTGCGCCTCTGCGTTTGGCTTCGCGGCGTGCACTCAGGATCCAGCGGCACCGCTCGACTCTGGTCCCGATGGGGGCGGTAGCGATGCGGGTGCGTGTACTGATCGCATGGGCACAGGCTGTGAGTGTCCAACCGACGATGCGACCCGCATCTGTTACCCAGACTGGGTGGAGCGTGAGGGCGAGCGCATCTGTCGCGTAGGCACGCAGACATGTCGCACGGGCCACTGGAGCGCATGCGAGAGCGTCGTCGAGACGCCGATGTCGAGCACGCCTGGCGTGGCGGTCGCGGCAGCAAGCGACGACCCGATCACGTGTTCGTTCTGCGACCCCGCTTGCTTCGCGGCCATCGACACCATCCGCGGTGCGGACGTGGCTGATCGGGGGACGGGCGGCCTCATTCCAGGTCGCACGGGCGGCGCTGAGAACCCGTCGATGGTCGGGACGTGCACGACGGCAGACTGCATGCGCGTCACCTCGCGCGGCGGCGGCACAGGCACCCCCTGGGCGCTCACGCCAACCAACTCCGAGGGTGTCACGGTGGACCCGGCCGACGGAGCCCTCGTGCTTGGTGTGCTCGGGTTCAACTCACCCGGCGTGTGGGTCTCGAGCATGGACGACGGAACCGTCTCCCGTCTCGACCCAGCCACAGGCCGCGAGATCGGCCGTTACTTCTCCACTCGCCCCGACTTCGCGAACCGGGCACGCCCTGCAAACGAAGCGTGTAACTGGTCCAACCGCGGCAACTGCCCCTCACGCACGGCCGTCGACCAGAACTTCGACTGCTACGTCGCCAACCGCGCGTTCGGCAACCAGGGCACCGTCACCCGCATTGCGGCGCGCCTTGAGAACTGCGTCGATCGCAACGGCAACGGCATCATCGACACCTCCACGGATCGCAACGGCAACGGCCTCATCAACAAGGCCGACCCGACCGAGTTCTACGGGGTCAACGACGAGTGCATCATCTGGACGGTCCCGGCAGGTGTAAACAACGGCGTGCCACGCGCGCTCGCAGTCGGTATCGCCCCAAGCGGCACCTCGGTCGGTGACGTCTGGGTCGGCAACTACAACGAGCGTCGCGCGTACCGGCTTCGCGCGAGCGACGGTGCAGCCCTCGGAAGCGTCGTGTTCAACCCGCCCGTCGGCAGCGCACAGCCGCTCTACCCCTACGGCGCAGTCGTCGACCGCCAGGGACGCATCTGGTTCACCTCACGCGCGAATACGACGCGCAACCTGGGTTACGTGAACCCCTCGACGATGACCTTCACCGAGGTGGCCCAAGCACCGGCGAACCTCATCGCGTACGGCATCGGCTACTACCTCAGCATGGACGGCACGCAGGAGTTCATCTTCGTCGCCGACAGCGATTACGGCCGCCTCTATCGCTACAACATCAACGCCAACAACTGGACGTTTGTGAACACGCCCGGCACGCCGCGCGGTGTCGCTGCAGACATCAACGGCAACATCTGGGTCGCTGCGCACTCGACTTCGCCAGGCTGGGGCGGAAGCTGCAACCGCAACATCTGGCGCTACGACGTGAACCTTGGCGGCTTCACGCAATACCTCTCGCCGACTGGCTCTTGCTACATGGGCATCGGCGTCACCTTCGACAACGCCATCTGGGGCATCGCAGGAGGTGGCAGCAGGGGCGTACGTCTCGCACCGAGCCGCACCTCATGGGTCGAGACCCCCTCGATCTTCGTGAGCCCCTACACCTACTCGGACTTCATCGGATACGGCCTCAACGTCTTCGCGAACCCCCGTGGTCACCACCAGTTCACCGTGATGGGCGACACGAGCTGCGCGCGCAATCGTTGGACGAACGTGACGTGGAACGCGACGAGGCCCGTGGGCACGTCGGTGAACATTTTCGTTCGTGTGGCGAACACCGCCGCGTTGCTCTCGGCCCAGCCTTGGATTGGTCCCTTCGCGACCTCGCCCGCGAACCTGGCGGCAGCACCCGGTCCGGTCCCGACGGGTCCCTTCATTGAGATCGATGTGCGCATGGAGACTGCGGATCGCCGCGTCACGCCACGCGTCACGAACGTCAACGCGACGGGTGTTTGCGACCCGCTCACGTTTGGCGCCGGCGGCACCTACACACGTGTCTACGACTCGGTCTCGACCGAGGATGCCGTTCCCCCGGCAGACATCTGCGACCCGGTCATGGAGCGTCCGCGTTGGAATGCTTTCACGTTCGACCTCCAAGACAACGTCTCGGTGGGCGTGGATGCAGGCGGCGCCCCGCGTCGTCGTCCAAACACGTTCGTGGAGTTCCAGTTCCGCCAGGCGAACTCCCGCGCGGGCTTGGCCGCGGCGCCGATGGTCTCGTTCCAGTCCACGACCATCCCCGATGTCGGGGTTGGCATCTCGCGCACCTATCCGAACGTCTCGGCACTCTTCCGAGCCGCAGGCTTGCCTGATACGGAGCCCTACATGGAAGTGCGCGCCATCCTGCGCAGCACGGTCACGCCAGCAGTGGAGACGGCCGTCGTGCGAAGCTTCTCGATGAGCTTCGACTGCGAGCCACAAGGTTGATGCGCGGACTTTCGAACAGTTCGGGAACGAGGCTGAGGTGCACGACGCGAGTCGGCGCCCTTGGCCTCGTTCTTTCTTCGGTGGCGCGGTCATCGATCAACGCGCATTGGCTTGGCGCGCCAGCGCGTGACGATGTTAGGGTTAACCCTGCGGCCCGGTTGTGTGCGGGAACGTGGAGGCTCTGAATGAACCGGCGACGAGCGAGTTGGTGCGTGGCGATTGGGCTTGGCTCGATGATGGTGAGCGCGTGCCCGACGCCAACGATGACCGAGGATGATGTGGGCACCGATGCGCGCATCCGCCGAGACATCGGTCCGGTCGATGCGTTTGAGCCTCTCGATACGCCGGAGATCGATGCCTACATGCGTCCACGTGATGCGGGTCCTTTCGATGCGGGACCGATTCCGCAGTGCGAGGGGCTGCCTCCGCCGGAGATGATCT
>JBILQT010000280.1:0-9321 GCA_044373065.1 Sandaracinaceae bacterium | reverse complement strand
CACTCGCACTCGACGAGCTCGCGAAGCTCCGCGCCGCGCCCGTAGGCCGAGCCCGGCACGCTCGCGTAGCCCGTCTGCAGGATGTTGTAGAGCTGCGTGCGCACATCCTCGTAGGTCTCCGCCTGACGCGTCGACGAGCCAGGCGTGTTGGCCACACAGAGGAATTTCGCCGACCCGCAGGCATCGAAGTTCTCGCACTCGGCGTTCACCGAGGTCGCGGTCTCCAGCGCCAGGTCGCCGTAGTAGCCAAGCCCGTCGATCATCACGAGGCGGATGTCCTGCGAGCGGCTCTCCAAGACGGCGCGATAGGGGTCCGCTGCGGTGCGGCCGAAGATGACGAGGTCGGCGCGCTTGCCCACCTCGATCGAGCCGATGTTCGTGTCGAGATCCACCGCGCGCGCGCCATCGATCGTGGCCATCTGATGGATGCGCCGTGGCGTCAGCGAGGGAATGCTCGAGCTGCGTCCGTACGCATAGCCAAAGCGCATCTCGCCAAGCATCTGCCCCGTGCCCGAGACGGTCCAATCGGGGCCCATGCCGACGACAGCGCCGATCTCCACCATGTGCCCAATGTCGGTCGTGTCGCCGTAGAGGATCATGTTGCTCGAGGGCGACCAGATGAAGTACGCGCCCGCCGCGTTCGCCTCATCGATCTGCGCCGGGGTGAGCCCCGTCCCGTGGATGAAATAGGCCGTCCCGTAAGGCATCCCGGCGGAGTCGCGCAGCAAGTTGATGCGGTAGTCGCGGGTGCCGCCGGTCGAGCGTCCAAGGTAGCAATCGAACTCGCGCAGCACGTTCGTGCTGGAGGTGCCCGTGCCCCGAACGCCCTCGGACATGTGCACCGCAAGGCGCGTCTTGGTCCCCGCGTTCCACTCGGCGACACGCGAGGCGCGCCAGGTATCATTCATCGCCGTGGCCGACGTCTCCGGCCCGCCCTCACAAGGCCCCGCGATGCTGGTGGCGAAGAGCGTCTGCGTACCGAGCCCATGATAGTGGTCGGCATTGCGGGCCAGGCGATCGACACACGCCTGACGCGGCGATTGCCCCTGAATCGTTGTCGTTCCGTGCACGATCGAGCGCAGCTCCGCCCACTTCGTCGAGGGGCAGATCAACTCGGCGCGCGTGCCGCCATCCGACTCGGGACGAATGTGCGCGCTGTAGCTTGGGTCGCTTCGCCAGACGTAGCGGCTGTCGAAAAGATCGGGCGCGACCCACTCGGGGAGGAAGTCATAGGTCGCATGGTTGTGCCCATCGATGAGCCCCGCGGAGATGGTCGCGTTGGTCTCGATCACCGTGACGGTCCCCGCCATCGGATGCGAGGCGCAGCTCGCCGCGACGCACTGGATCGTATCGCCGACGATGAGCACCTCGCCCGGTGAGATGGGCCCCGAGGGTGCGAGCACCGTCCCGCGCAAGAGGAAGCCTCCGCTGCCCATGCGGGCCACGGTCGAAGGCGCCGCAACGACAGACGCATCCGCCGGCGGCATCCCCGCATCGCCCGTGACGCGCGCATCGGGCGCGTAGGCATCCACCGAGAACGCATCGGGAAAATCCGCGTCGACGCCCTCGGGAACAAACGCATCCGGTGGCTCGAATGCATCCGGGTCCGAGGGGCCCGCATCGGTCACGGGTGCATCACGCCAAGCAACGCTTGCATCCGGCTCCTCGGTCGGAGGCATGGGGCAGCCAAGGATCGTGGTGGAGGCGAGCAAGACAAGGGTTTTGCGCATCCGGCAAGGATAGGCTGGCTCACGCTGACTCCGATAGACGGAAGCGCGAAGTTCGCCGAAAGGACACAGCGACGGAACGAAGAAGGGCGACCGAAGCCGCCCTTCTCGAGGTCACTGCGAGGCGATCAGTCCGCGCAGGAGGTGATGAACCCGCCGGGTTCCGCGCAGCCGATCGCGCCACCGAAGATCGGGATGCTGCACTCCATCGTCCCCGTGCATGCGGTGCCGCACGCGGCGCAGTTCATGTCGTCCACGGGGATGCACGCGCCCGCACAACAAACCTGCCCGCAACCCGGCGGAAAGCCTCCAGCGCGCGCACAAGCAGGCGCTGTATCGGCCCCGCAATGACACGCGCTCGCCACGCAGGTCTCGCCCGCGCCACACACGTTTCCGGCCATGCCGCAGTTCATCTCATCGGTCGTGAGATCCACACAGGTTGCCGTGGCGCCCGCGCCCAAACACACGGTCGGTGCCATGCAGCGACCGCCGGTCGCACCGCAGGCGCACATGCTGTCGGTGCACGTCTCGCCCGCCAGACACGCGATGCCAGGTCCACCGCAGTTCGCCTCGTCGGTGGTGAAGTCGATGCAACCACGCGAGCCCATCGCATTGAGCCCACAGCGCCGATCGCCAGTGCACGCAAGGCTCGTCCCGCACATGCAGCCGCTTGCGCCACAACGGTCGGCGACCATCGGATCACACGCGATGCCGCAGCCACGGCAGTTGGAGAACGATGAGTCCGCGGGCGTCGTCCCCATGCGGTTCACGCAGGTCGTCCCGCAGCACTGCTGGCTCGCATTGCAGCTCGGCGAGCAGGCGCCCGTCATCATCCCCGCGTCGCGCCCAGGCATGCTCGCATCCACGCGCACACCTGTATCGGTGGGACGCGCAACGGGCATGCACACCTGCGCGACGCAGAGCTCCCCCGACTCACAGGTGATCCCGCAGCCGCCACAGTTGGCCGGGTCGCTGAACGTGCTGCGACAAATGCCGCTGCAGCATGTCTGAACGCTGGAGCACGAGGGGCTGCAGCGCGCGACCGGTTCCTCGTCGTTGGGACACCCAGCAAGCGTCGCGAGGAGCCCAATGCAAAGGGCACTCAGCGTCGAGAACGAAAGCGTACGGGACAGTGATGACATGAAGATTCCTCGCGGCGAAGACGAGCAAGAAGCGTCGCCTCGCAGCAGAGCCCACGTCAAGCGTGCGTCACAGCTTCGCGAGCACCGCGTCGACGTGCCCCGCGACCTTCACCTTCGAGAAGACGTGCTTCACCACGCCATCAGGCCCGATCACAAAGGTCGTCCGGACGATACCGAGCGATTTCTTCCCGTAGAGCGACTTCTCCTGCCAGACGCCAAAGTCGCGCACGATCGAGCCGTCCACATCGGACAGCAACGCAAACCCAAGGCTGTACTTGGCCTTGAACTTCGCGTGTGTGACTTCCGTGTCGCGGCTCACCCCGATGATGACCGCATTGCGCTTGGTGAAGAGCGCCCGCGCCGCCTCGAAATCCTGCGCCTCCAGCGTGCACCCAGGCGTCAGATCCCTTGGATAGAAGTAGAGAATGACGGTCTTGCCGCGCGCATCCTCCAGTCGAAAGCGCCCGCCCCCTCCAATGGGAACATCGATTGCAGGCGCAACCTTGCCAACGAGTGCTTCCGCAGTCGTTGTACTTGCTTTGTCCATGGCGCTCGCAGCGTCATCAGCGATTCTCGCTGGTTTCGTCTGTGCAACGCTCACACCCGTCTTCTTGGCCGCCATCCGCGCATCCTCGTCCAGAGCACACCGCGAGCACTGTGAGTTTACGCACAATACGCAAGGAAGCGTGGAATAGCGGATTGCCCTTGCTTCGGCATCCACTATGAGGTCGCCAAGTTGATCATTGCTGCTCGGCGGAGCGGTCGGAGGATTTCGTGATGAATAAGTTCGTGACAAAGAAGATTGCTTTCGTGGTCGCGCTCGGCGCCTTTGGTTCCTTGGGTTCGGGCTGCCCGAGCACGCCGCGCACAGACGCGGGTCCGCCAGACACGGGCATTTCCATCCCCGACGCACCGGCCCGCGACGCGTTCCGTCGCCCTGACACGAACACGGCGCCGATGATGTGCTCGGATTGGGCTGGCGCGGACATGACGGGCATCGCTCCGATTCCGGCAAGCTGCACCCCGCGCTGCACCAACGCGACGCTCGGCGCCGTCAACACCTGCCAAATGATGATGGACGCGATGGCGCGTCAGGCTTGTCAGACGGCCGCGCTCGAGGGCGACACGACGCCCACGGTTGACATGATGGGCCCTGGCGGCGTGATCCCGCTCGACTGCGCAACCTGCTTCCAATTCAACCAGCTTCACTGCTTGTCGGTCCCCTGTCCGACGCAGATCGTCGCGGCCGTGACATGCAACCGCATGATGGACCCGGACATGTGCATGGAAGAGTTCGACGCAGCGGACACCTGCCTTGCAGCTTTGACGCCCGCGCAAGAGATGGCGGCCAACACCTGCCTCAACACGCAGCTTACGGCTTGCTTCGACACATCGGGCGCGTTCGCGCCGACGACGGTCCGACAGCTCCGTCTGACGCGTAACTACGCAGGCCTCGCAGGCATCGCGCGCTGACCTGAGCGAAGTGATTTCGAGAGACGAGGCGGCTTCGGCTGCCTCGTCTTTTTTTGTGGCGGCGAATCGCCGGGGCACGCGAATCGGCTACGGTTCGCATCGTGAATCGGGTCGTCATCATTGGAGACGTTCACGGCTGCGCGGTCGAGCTTCGCATGTTGCTCGCGCACGTCGGCCTCTCCGCACGTGATCGCCTTGTCATGGTAGGCGATTTGGTCAACAAAGGCCCCGCCTCGCTCGATGTGATCCAGCTCGTCCGAAGCCATCGCGGCGACTCGGTGATCGGCAATCACGACCAACTCTTGCTGCAGGCGATTCGCGCAAAGGGGACAAAGGAGGCCGACAATCTCCCCGAGGCGATCCGCAAGCTCGCCAAGCGAATCTCTCCGGACGATGCCGAATGGCTCGCGACACGCCCGACGACCATTTCGTTGCCAGAGCACCACGCGCTGGTCGTGCACGCAGGGCTCGTCCCCAATGTCCCAATCTCATCGCAGACGCGCGAGCAGATGATCACCATGCGCAGCCTTCGATCGGATGGAACCGCCACCAAGCGTATTGAAGAAGGCGTCCCCTGGGCGTCGCTCTGGCCGGGCCCCGAGCATGTCTACTTCGGACACGACGCCGTCCGCGGCCTCCAGCGCTGGCCCTACGCGACTGGGCTCGACACGGGCTGTGTTTACGGCGGACGCCTCACCGCCTGCATTCTCCCGGAGCGCGATATCGTGAGTATCCCCGCGGTGCGCACCTACGCCGAGCCAGGCCGCGCCGTCAGCAAACGCCTTGAGAAGTGACGCGGAGCTAGACGACGGTCTCGTCGATGATCAGTGCATCATCTTCGATCTCCACCGGGATCAATCGCGAGCCCATGCAGGGCCCTGACACGCATTCGCCATCGCCCTTCCGATAGAGCGCCCCGTGCGTCTTGCACTCAAGCAAGCCCTCGGTGTTTGTGAACTTGCGCCCCCCAGAATCAAGCGGGATCGGGACGTGCCGGCACTCGTTGAAGTACGCCCGCAACACGCCTGACTCGTCGCGCATCACAATCGCTTCACGCCGCTTGCTGGGCCACTCCGCGATGCGAACTGGAAGCACCTCGTCCCCACGCGGGAGCACAGCAAGGCGCACGCGTCGCACGGTCATCTCAGCCAACCGCGCTGGCGCTCTCACGTGCCAGCAGCGCGGCCGAGGTGCTCAACTTGCCGAGCTCGCTCCAGGGTTTGTCCTCGCTGTTCACAAGCATCGAGGGCCGCGATGTCAGCACCTCGCAGCCCGTTCGCGTCACGAGGAGCGTGTGCTCGAACTGCGCAGAAAGGGAGCGATCCGCCGTCACAACCGTCCAGTCATCCTCAAGGATTTCGCACTCAAACGCGCCCGCATTGATCATCGGCTCGATGGTGAAGACCATGCCAGCCCGAAGGCGCATGTTCTTCAAGTTTGATCCCGGCTCGGGCTTGTAGTGCGGGATCTGCGGGGGCATGTGGAATTCGCGTCCAACGCCGTGCCCCACATAGTCGCGCACGACGGAGAAACCACGCGATTCGGCGAACTCCTGAATCGCAGCGCCGATATCAAAGATGCGCCCGTCGTGCTTCACCTGTGCGATGCCAGCTTCGAGCGAGAGTCGACACGTCTCGACCAGCTTCTGCGTCGATTCCGCGACCTCCCCCACATAGAACGTCGCGCTCGTATCGCCGTGATAACCCTGGAAGTACGTCGTCACGTCAACATTGATGATGTCGCCCGTCTTCAGCACGCGCTTGCTTGGGATCCCGTGACAGACGACCTCGTTCACGCTGGTGCAGACGCTCTTGGGATAGGGGCGATTGGCGCCGCCTGGGCGGTAGTTGAGGGGCGAGGGATACGCATCTTTCGCGACGATCCACTGGTGAACGAGCTTGTCGATGTCGTCCGTGGTGATGCCTGGCTTGATGTGCGGGCCAATCATTACAAGGCATTGCGCAGCGAGCGAACACGACGCGCGCATCCGCTCAAGCATCCGCGGATCCATGATTTCGACGTCACCTGAGGCCATGCGGCGAGACATACGGCCCCAGCTTCGACGCGGCAATCAAGGGAGATGCAAATGCGCAAGAAATGCCGTCAAGAAGATTTTGACGGGAAGTCGCGCCGTTTTTTTGGCTCAACCGCGATCCGGATGTAGAAAACACACATGTAGGACATGATGCGACGAGGTTAGACATCGCGCACCAGTCCCGACAATCACCGCACCTCGCTGAAGAGAGTGCTCATCCACGCATTTTGTGGAGCGGCCCTTCTTTGCCTGCGTGCTCGATTTTCCACTGTTTCCCTAATCATTACGGAGAGTTTCAATGCGCGGACCCAAGCACTATGCATCCATCGAAGAGTTCGAGCGCGAGGAGATCCGCTCCCACATCAAGCTCGGCTGGTCGCTTGACGACCTCTACGCCGACGCGATGGACCGCCGCCAGACCGAGGCGGAAGAGGTCATCGACGAGCTCGACTTCAGCGCAAGCTGAGGTTTTCTCGATGTTCTCCTGTGAAGAAGCACGCTCGATCCCTTGATATCCGTGCACCCCTGACGAGGATCGGCCACGATACCTAGGTCTACCGTCAGTCTCAGCCTGCCACCGCGACAAGGGTCCGTCGCAGGCCCAAGCAATCCGGTCATGGCGTGTCGCCTCCCACGCGCGTCAGGACCCGCATCAAGCGTTCGCCCCGCTTGGTGCACGGAGTGTGAACCTCGCCCGGTTTGCATTCCGCTCGCCCCCGGCCCCGACGGTCGCCCCCGTCGGGGCCGACTTCTTTGTGGAATCGGAAACTTCGGACTTGAAGGACCCAGCGACGAAGATCGCGAGCGACCCATAAGTTGGTCCTCGATCGTCGTTCGCGGTAAGGACGGACATGGCCCATACCCTTGTGATCGCAAACCAGAAGGGCGGCGTCGGAAAGACGACGACTGCTGTGAATCTGGCTGCTTGTTTGGCGGTGGCCGAGCAGCGCGTGCTGCTCGTAGACATGGACGGCCAAGGCAACGCCTCAAGCGGCGTCGGACATCCGCTTTCGTCGGTAGAGCAAGGCGTTTACGACGTGTTGAGCGGCGAGAAGACGATCGCCGAAGTCACGCTCACAACCGAGCTTCCCAATCTCTCGCTCGTCCCTGCGTCTCCCGATTTGTCCGCGATTGAGATCGAACTCGGGGGCGAAGACGACCGTGCAACCCGGCTTCGCGACGCCCTGGCACTCGTAGCGGATCAATATGACTACATCGTCATCGATTGCCCGCCTTCGCTGGGCTTGCTGACGTTGAATGCGCTCGTCGCCACCGACGAGGTCATCGTCCCCATGCAGTGCGAATACTACGCACTCGAAGGCCTCTCGCGCCTCGGCGATACGATCGAGCGCGTGCGCAACGGCTTGAACGAGAAGCTCAAGGTCGCTGGCGTTGTGCTGACGATGTACGACCCCCGCAACAGCCTTGCGCGCGAGGTCGCGGATGAGGTGCGCAAGCACTACCGCGTCTACGAGACGGTCATCCCGCGCAACATCCGGCTCGCGGAAGCACCCTCCCACGGCAAGCCCGTCATTCTTTACGACGCTGGTTCGCGCGGCTCGCACGGCTACCTCAGTTTGGCGCGCGAGCTCCTCGCCGAAGCGGCGTAGTTCCCCACGATTGAAGAGGACAGATGGCGATCGATCCAAAGAAGGGCTCGCGTCTTGGTCGCGGCCTTGATGCCTTGATTCCGCAGACGAAAAAGCAGCCTGTCCCTGGCGAAGTATCGCCAACGTCGGCCCCGATCGAGGAAGTACATCCGAATCGCACGCAGCCGCGTCAGCGTTTTGAGGACGGGCCGCTCGATGAGCTTGCGCGCTCGATTCAGGAACTCGGCGTGCTCGAGCCAATCCTTGTTCGAAAGAGGAAAGAAGGCGGCTTCGAGATCATCGCGGGTGAGCGTCGTTGGCGTGCATCACAGCGCGCGGGTTTGCTCGAGGTGCCGATTGTGGTGCGCGAGCTCTCGAGCACCCATGCGTTCGAGGCGGCGATCGTCGAGAACCTGCAGCGTGAGGACCTCAACGCGATTGAGACGGCGCGCGCTTTTCAACGCCTGATCGACGAACACGGTCACTCGCAGGACACGGTCGCGCAGAAGATTGGGAAAGACCGTTCGACGGTTGCGAATGCACTTCGCCTGCTCAAGCTTCCTGAGTCGGTGCTCGCGCTGATCGAGAGCGGCGAGCTCTCCGAAGGCCATGGCCGAGCCCTTCTGATGGCGGCGACGCCTGCGCTCCGCGAGAAGCTGGCGCGTGAGGCTGTGGCCAAGCAGTGGAGCGTGCGCGAGACCGAACGACGTGCGCGCGAGGCCGGAACCAAGCCGGAGTCGAAGCCGAAGAGCGCGAACTTGAAAGACCTGGAGATTCGCCTCTCGAAGTCGCTGGGATCACGCGTGACGCTCAACGACAACGAGGGCAAAGGCTCTGTGAGCATTGCGTATACGAGCTTGGATGAGCTCGACAGGATCGTCGCCAAGATCGGGACGTAGGCTTCGGGGTAGCCTGCGGCTTGGGTTGACGCATCGGCGTGTGGACCCGACTTTTCATCGACATCCGGAGCCTCTGTGCAACGTCGCTTCTCGCTCTCGCTCATCTTCTCACTCGCGGTGCTCCAGTCAGCCTGTGGCGGCGCTTCGCCTCCTGCTTCGGAGCCTGTCGTGACTGCACGGGTACCGATCACGCGCTGGGAGGATGAGTCGTTTGGTGCGCTTCGGCTGGGCATGCGTGCGGACGCACTCGTCGCTGCACTCGGTGAGCCCGAGAGCCGCCCGGAGTTCGTCGAGATGGAGGCCACAGGCGAGCGTGTCGCGACTTGGACCTGGCCTGCGCGCGGTGTGACGGCATCGCTCGTCGACGGTGCGGATGGTGCGACGATTGCTGCGTTCTCCGTCGCTGCACCGAGCGAGTTGCGCGCCGCCTACGGAGGCATCGGTGTCGGGAGCACG
>JBILQT010000279.1:0-9349 GCA_044373065.1 Sandaracinaceae bacterium | reverse complement strand
TCCTGGGCTTCACTCACTACTGGGCGAAGTCCGAGAGAGGACGTCTCGTGGTGAAGCAGCGCACCGCATCCGACCGCTTCGGCAGAACACTTCGCCGAATATCGCAATGGTGCAGAGAGCACCGACACGAGCACCTCGCTGAACAAGCCAAGGCGCTCACAGCGAAACTCAGCGGCCACTTCGCCTACTTCGGTTGCATCGGAAACTACGCCCGACTCTCCGCGCTCCGACATGAAGTCGGACGCGTCTGGTGGACGTGGTTGAGGCGACGATCGCAACGCCCTCTTCGTTGGAGTCAGATGCGCTTGATCCTCAACCGCTTCGCCCTGCCGAGGCCCGCAGGTTTCATCCGACCCTGATGTCGTGTGCGAGCCCAGAACATGAAGAGCCGGATGCGGGAAATCCGCACGTCCGGATCCGTGGGGGCCTGGCCGCGTAAGCGGCTGGGCTACCCGACCACGCTCGTCGCGCGTTGGACTTGGGCACCGAACGTCGCCTTGAGACTTGAGTGACCACACTTGGCTACGGCCCAAACTGACTCCCGCAGCCGGCCAAACGAAGTTCAAGCCTGCGGTAGGTGACTGGTTGGCTTGTCTAGCTTGATTGCGACAACCCGAACAGCGTTGCGGACACACGTGTCCCGCCGCGCTCCGCGACAGCCACCCAAGCGATTCAAAGAAGCCGCTACGCAGTTGCCCGCAACTCACCTGCCCAAGGCGGAAACGTCCCCTTCGGAAACTCACCGAGCACGCCCGTCGTGCGAAACCGTGCGGAAGCTGCGATGTAGAATGCCATCATGTTGCGATATGCGTCGCGAAACGCCAACACCGCCTCGCGCAATCCGAACGCCCAAGGCTGCTGGGCACGTGGCCTCACATCCTCGCGACGAGTTCGCGGATCGGCAGTCATCAAGCTCGCGACTGAGTGCAAGCGGATGCGTGATTTTTGCCGTGCCAACCCCATCTCGCGCTCAGTCGCATCCATGCTCGACCGGAGAGCACAACGCGCCGCAAGAAGCTCAAGCGTCGAAAGCCCCTTCCACTGGGGCATGGTCTCCAAGGGCACGCGCACTCTCTCCGTGAACTTCGCGGCTCGCTTGGGCTTACCCGCCTCACGCCACGCATCCTCATCGAAGTAGGCAACCTCGATCGCATTTCGCCCCTCGACGACAGCCGAGTGCGACGAAAGCCCAGGCCATTCATGGGCTCTATCAACGCAGTGCGCGCGAACGGGGTTCGCGTGAACGTAGTGGACAAGCTGCATGAAGCTCGCGTCGTCGAGGATGGGCTGATGCTTGAAACGCTCCTTCGACATCGCGCCTTGCCGTCGGAGAAGTGGGTTCAACGCGAGCGCGAGTTGGCTCTTGAAGAACTGCATCGCGCGAGAGAGTTCCGTTGAATCAGCGCGTACCACGAGGTGAAAGTGGTTGGCCATCACGACAACGGCGTGCAGACCGATGTCGTATCTCTCCAAGGTTGACGCGAGCACGCGCGCGAACAGGAATGTCGTCCGGCGCGAGGGGCGCCAGAGGAACTGGTCGTCCACGCACTTCGATGTCACGTGGTAGGTGCTCACGCCGGGCGGGTAGTAGCGAAGTCTGCGCATGCGCGCGTCGGTGGAATTTCCAGGCCAATGTGATTGCGTTACTTTGATGGGAAAGCGTCGAGGTAGTGGCGGCGTCCGCCGCCGCTTCGCCGCCGGGCCGCCAGGGCGCGTGGTGATTCGCTGTTGGCGTTCCAATCGGAGCTGTCGAGTCTTCTTTGCGGACGCAAGTGACAGGCCCGCACTGCCCGCGCCGACCGAATTGCGCATACTCGTGCCGTGAACCGCGACGACCGAGCCCTCCTTGAGCGTGCCCTGAGCAGCTCTGACCCCTCCGAAATCTGGCGCATTCTCACGCCGCTCCGCATGCGGATTGTCGAAGATGCAGAGATTGCCGAGACGTGGATGACCCTCCTTGAGACGACGCCTGCGCACCCTCATCTCAGGGACGATGTGAAGGCGGCCGTCTGGGCTCACATGTCCAGCATCGATGTGATTCTCGCCGCTGGACGCGCACTTCTTCGCGCCGATGAGCAGCGTGGCCCCGATGAGCCTGTGCCGGCGGATTCACCAGCGCAGCAAGCGCGCGCGCTGAGCGAGGATGCACTGAAGCGCTTTGAAGGAACGCGCGAACGTGCGGCGCTTTTGGCAATGCGCGGCAATGCGGAGCGGCGCTTGGGTGCGACCCACGATGTGGCGGCCGTTGCGTCGTTTGCAGCCTCTCTGACCCTCGACGGCAGCGACGGCCATGCCTGGTTTGATTGTGGCCTCTGCCACAAATGGGCAGGCCGTTTCCGCGCCGCCTGGATGGCCTTCACGCGTGCCGAAGAGCGCCTCGGCCCCACGCGCCCCGTGCTCTTCAATCGCGCGATTGCGGCGACAGCTTCGGGTGAAGTGCGCGACGCGGTGGAGGCTTGGAGGCGCGCCGGGATCGAAGCCCACGCGAGCGAGGGTGCACTGCCTTTGGTCGAGGGCCTGGGCAGCGTGCTTGTGCGCGTCCCGACGCGCGGAACGGGGCATCTCGCGGGCGCCTCTGTGCCCGACGAGAGCATCGTCTTCGAGGAACTCGGTGTCGCGATGCTCTCGCCCTGCCATGGTGTCGTACGCACGCCTTCGTTCCGAAGCGCCGTGATCGACTTCGGCGATGTCGTGCTTATCGACCCAGCGCCCGTAGTGCGCGGTGCGACGGCTGCACAGAGCGTCTTCCCATTGCTGCACATCCTCAATCCAGGCACCGAGCAGCGCTTTCGTTTCCTCGCGCTTGAGCAGGATGCCGACGCAGTGCGCGCGATGGGCGAGGCGCTCCCGGAGGGATGTGTTTGGTATGTGCATCACACTGCAGTCGACCGCGTATGCCCGCGATGTGCTGCGGGCGACACGCTGACCAAGCATGAGCATGAGGCCCCGATCGAGCGTCGCTCTGTGTCAGGCAAGCTGATCGTCCCCGCGGAGATCTCGCTCGATGCCGTGGCCAAGGCGCTCGACGCAGCACGCAAGCCGGGTGTGCTCTTCGCCATCCCCTCGCTGCACGAGGCTCGCAAGGACACGGCCGAAGCGGGGCGTCAGCACAAGAGTTGGGGCGTCATCGAACGGGGCCTCCTGGCATCGCCCTCGACGAAGCGCGACGTCGACGCATAAGCTTGTTCAGTAGCGCGCATCCGCGCCTCGGAGGTCCCATGGAGTCGACGAATCAAAAGACCTGGCGCGCGACACTCGCGGCGCTGTGCATGCTCGGCATCCTCGCGTTCGCTGCACATGCGTCGGCGACGGTGATGATCGAGATCCCCTTCGAGCGGCTGACACGCGAGTCTGACTTGATCGTGCATGCCCGCGTGCTGCGGACGGGCTCGCGCATGGTGAACGAGGGCGGCGTATTTGAGCCGCATACGGCGAGCAGCCTTGAGGTCATCACGACGTTGCGCGGCCAGGCGAATGGTCCCGTGGTGATCGACGAGATCGGCGGCACAGGCCCACAGACCTCGACGTGGATTGCTGGCACGCCTCGCTACCGCGCGAACGAAGAGGTCGTTGTCTTCTTGCGGCGTCTTCCGAGTGGCGCGTACCGCACGCACGGCATGGCGCAGGGGCATTTTGAGGTACGCCACGGCGTGCCTGGTGTGGAGGCTGTCGTGGTGCGTGACACGCAGACGATCGGCATGGCGTCTTGGCAGAACGGCCAGATGAGCATCGCTCCGGGGAGTGTCGTGACGATGCCGCTCGGTGCGTTCATCGCGTACGTCCAACAACTCTCCGGCGCGCTTGGAGGTGCTCTGTGAAGCGCTCCACCAAGGGTGTTTTCCTGGCGCTGGCTGCGTCGCCGCTGCTCCTGATCCACCCCGTCCAAGCTTGGGCTCCGATCGCAGCGAGTCGTCCTACGTGGAGTGGCACCGTTCCATATGAATTGAATATGAGCGGTTCGCCCGATCTGGGCGGGTTTGGGCCCACCGAGGCGGAGGTCCGCCGCGGCTTCGAGGATTGGACGCGTGTCTCGTGCACCGACCTCACCGTGCGCTACGGCGGCGCCACCTCGCGACGTCCGACCGTCAGCGATGGCAACTCTACGGTGGGTTGGATTGAGTCAGGCTGGCGCTTTGACGCGAATGCCATCGGCGTGACGCAGCCACAGTTCGCATCGCGCATCGGCGAAGCCGACATGTCGATGAACGGCGTGAACTTCACGTGGATCACCGGCCCTGGCAGCGGCAGCAACGTGAACACGTACTCCATCGTGTTGCACGAGGCGGGTCACTACTACGGGCTCGATCATTCCTCCGAACGCACCGCAGCGATGTACTTCGCCTACAGCGGTGGTCTCTCCTCGCTTCGCTCCGATGACGAAGCCGGCATCTGCGCGCTCTACCCGGGGGCGGGCACCGACTGCACGACCACGGGCTGCCCCTCCGGATACGACTGCACCGCAGGCACGTGTGTGATGCGCATGGGCATGTCCGGTGCGCAGTGTGCGACGTGCGCGAGCGGAAGCGATTGCGCGAATGGCGTCTGCCTCGGCTACCCCGACATGAACGGCTATTGCGGCGCCGACTGCACGACCGCGGCCGACTGCGCGAGCGGCAGCCAGTGCATCGCCATCAGCGGCGTGAGAAATCAGTGTGTGCGCGTCGTCGGCTCGAGCCCCTCGTGCACGGCCACCACACCCGGCTGTCGCACCGACGCGAACTGCAGCCCGACACAACGCTGCAATGCCTCGACAGGCATGTGCGAGGCGCGGCCGATGGGTGCCGGGCTTGGCACGCCGTGCAGCAACGGTTCGACATGCAGCAGCGGCATTTGCTTCGCGGGCGCCTGCTCCGAGACATGCGATTGGTTGAACCCTGCAAGCTGCCCCTCGGGCTTCTACTGCAACGGCCAAGCAACGGGCACATGCAACTCGGGCCTCTGTCTTCCGGGCACCGCAAGCACAGGTGCGCAGGGCGAGGCCTGCGGCGACAACACCGATTGCGCATCGCTCTTCTGCGATCGCGGCATCTGCACCCAGCCCTGCATTCCCGGGGGCGTCACACCGTGCCCCACTGGCTATGCATGCCAGGACGGTGTCTCCGCGGGTTGCGGTTCGTGTCAGCAGGCGTCAGCGCTCGGCGATGTCTGCATGACGAACGAGGACTGCTCCTCGGGCATCTGCGCGCTTCAGGGTGGTACAGCGTTCTGCACCGACTACTGCGATGCAGCGGCGCCGTGTCCTGCAGGTTTCGCATGCGCTGTCGTCGACGCGACGCACTCAGTCTGCGTGCCCAACCGCGGTGGCCTCGGTGCACCATGCACAGAGCCCGCAGCGTGTGCAGCGAACCTCTGCGAAGGCACAGGCACTGACAGGTATTGCTCGCGTCCTTGCTCCGACGCGGAAGCCTGCCCGCGCGACTACGTCTGCACCGCAGCGGCATCGGGCAACGTGTGCACACGTCGGCAGGGTCGCAGTTCGTCGGGCTGCTCGGCCTCCGCTACCTCAAGTCGCGCGATCCCCGCGTGGAGCCTGCTCGCGTTGCTAGGCTTGCTCAGCACACGACGCCGCCGTTCTGCATAAAGCGACCTGCGAGCAACGTCTGTCGCGTCGGTCTCACGACGCTCTTCTGGAGACTGGCGATTTCAACGACGAATACCCGCGAGGGTCGGCAAGGTCCGACTCTTCTCGACTGGCTTCGGCCCTATGCGCGCGCAACGGCACTCGGTGTCGTCTGGCTCGTCCTCACCCAGATCGCGGAGAAGGCGACGCCGTGGCTCTTCCGGCAGGGCATCGACGCGCTCTCGGAGGGTGATGGTGACGCCGTCTTCCGAAGCGCGATGTGGGTGATCGCGCTCGCGCTCGGCGCTTGGTTTGTGCGCACGGCATCCCGCATCCAGCTCTTCAACGTGGGCCGCGATGTCGAATACGACCTTCGCAACGCCCTGCTCGCGCGCCTTCACGTGCTTGGCCCTTCCTTCACGCGGGAGATGTCGACGGGCGAAATCATGAGTCGCGCCACGAACGACCTCGCACAGGTTCGTCTGCTCGTCGGCTTCGGCGGCTTGAACCTCGTGAACTCCTCGCTCGCGTTCGTCCTCGCCGTCTCACTGATGCTCTACGTCTCGCCGAAGCTGACGCTCTTCGCGATGATGCCGTACCCCTTCTTGCTGCTCACCGCGGTCGGCTTCTCACGCGCCATGTTTCGTCGAAGCACGCTCGCACAAGGTGCCATCGCAACGCTCACCGAGCGCGTGCAAGAGGATGTCGCAGGTGCACGCGTCGTACGTTCACTGGGCCTTGAGTCGCAGCAGGCCAAGCGCTTTGAATCGGCAAATGCCGATGCCGTGCGACACAACCTCGCGCTCGTCGTCCTGCGCAGCACGATGTGGCCCGTCCTCGCTGGCCTCTCCTCGGTTGGCTCGCTCATCGTCATCTTCAAGGGCGGCCACATGGTGCTCGACCACGAGCTCACCGTCGGCGAGTTGGTCGCGTTCAACTTCTACTTGGCGCAGCTCGTCTGGCCGACACTCGCCCTTGGCTACCTCATCTCCGTGCTCACGCGCGGCCAAGCCGCCTACAAGCGCGTCGCCGACATTCTCGGGAAGGAGCCTGCGGTGAGCGAGGCACCCGATGCGGTGAATGCGCCTAAAGAATGCGGCCTTCGCGTCTCAAACCTCTCCTACGAGATACAAGGCCGCACCATCTTGAACGGCGTCTCGTTCGAGGTTCCGAGCGGGACATCGCTCGCGATTGTTGGCGCGACCGGCAGCGGAAAGTCGACGCTCGCAGCACTCCTGGCACGCCTGCTCCCAACGCCGGCAGGCACCGTCTTTCTCGGCGACGTCGGCATCACCAGACTCACCCTTCGCTCACTCCGGCGTGCGATCGGATACGCGCAGCAAGAGCCTTTCCTCTTCTCCACGACGGTCGAAAAGAACCTCCAGCTCGCCCTCGACAACGATACGGCGAATGCCGATGAACGCATCCACGATGCGATGGTGGAGGCGGCGGTGGATGAAGAGGTCGATGCGATGCCCGAGCGCGCGGCGACGATTGTCGGAGAGCGCGGCGTGCAGCTCAGTGGCGGACAAAAACAGCGTCTCGCGCTCGCACGCGCCCTCCTCAACACGCCGAAGATTCTCATCCTCGACGACCCGCTCAGCGCGGTGGATGCACGCACAGAAGCCCGCATCCTGACGACGATCGACAAGGTCGCCGCGGAGAGGACGCTCCTTCTCGTCACGCACCGCGTGGTCGCTGCACGTAGGGCAACGCGCATCCTCGTGCTCGGCGAGGGAAAGGTCATCGAGAGCGGCACGCACGACGAGCTCATCGCGCTCGGAGGTTTCTACGCGACGCTCGCCGAGAAGCAGCGGCTTGAGAGCGAAGTGGCCGCGGATGCACCGCGAGGTGCAGCATGACTGCGCCCAAGACATCGCTCAGGCCTCCCGCCGAGGCTGCCGGTGAACGCACGTATGACTTCGCGCTGCTCAAGCGCCTCATCCCCTTCGCGCGTCCCTCGCTGAAGCTCTTCGTCGCTGCAGGGCTACTGATTCCGCTCACCGCACTCGCGGGCCTGGTGCAACCGCTGCTTCTTCGCGCAGCGATCGATGCCGTGCTCGTGCAGCGCAGCGAGACCGCGCTGCTTCATGTCGCGGGCATGTTCGGCGCAGCGATCCTGGTCGAGTTTGTCACGCGCTTCGCGCAGAACTATGCGCTTCAACTTGGCGGACAAAACACCATCGCTGCCCTGCGCCGGACGACGTACGCGAAGGTGCAAGCCCTGCCACTGTCCTATTTGGACAAAACCCCTGTCGGCCGCGTCGTCACGCGTGTGACCAACGACTCCGATGCGCTCGGCGAGCTCTTCGCCTCAGGTGCAATCCTCGGCATCGCAGACTTGCTCACGCTCATCGGCATCGTGAGCTTCATGTTCTGGCTCGACTGGCGCCTCACGTTGATTGCCCTCTGCGCCATCCCTCCGCTCGTCGGCGCGGTGCAGTGGATTCGCGTCCGCGCGCGCGAGGCGTTTCGCTCCATTCGCACCAGCATCGCGCAGCTCAACTCGTACGTTGCCGAGCAGGTGCAGGGCATGGCCGTCGTGCAGGCATTCGGTCGTGAGAAGGAGTGCTTGGAGGAGTACCGCGAGATCAACGCCGAGCATCGCGATGCAAACATCCGCGCGATTCGATACGACGCATTGCTCTACTCGGTCGTCGAGTCCGTCGCTGCGATCACGGTCGCGATGGTGCTCTGGTACGGCTCGGTGCGCGCTGAGTTGCTTGATGCAACGACGTCGGCTGCGTACGTCGGCACCGTCGTCGCGTTCTACGAATACGTGCAGCGATTCTTCGGCCCGATTCGCGACCTCTCGACGAAGTACACGATCCTCCAGAGCTCACTGGCTGCGGCCGAGCGCGTCTTTGGATTGCTCGATGTGCCCGAGGTCGATGCGCCTATGGGCCTTGCCGTTCCCGCGTACGAGAAGAGCAACGACGACGACCGCATCGTTGAGCTGCGCGATGTGTCTTTCTCCTATCGCCCCGATCAGCCAGTCCTGCGTCACGTGAACCTCATCGTGCGACGCGGAGAGCGCATCGCAATTGTCGGCCCCACAGGCTCTGGCAAGACGACGATCACCGCGCTCACCTCGCGCCTCTACGATGTCTCCTCAGGTCACGTTCTTCTGCGTGGTCGCGATGTCCGCGAGTTGCCCAAAGACAAGCTGCGCGAGAGCTACGCGTTCGTGCCGCAGGATGTCTTTCTCTTCATGGGAACGATCGCGGAGAACGTCAGCGCATTCGATGTGAAGCCCGACATGGAGCGTGTGCGCGATGTGCTCACGCGCGTGGGCGCATGGGATCTGGTGGAGCGCCGCGGCGGTCTCAGTACACGCATCGAAGAGCGCGGAACCAACTTCAGCGTTGGCGAGCGACAGTTGCTCGCGCTGGCGCGTGCGCTCTACCTCGATCGCGAAGTGCTCATCCTCGATGAGGCGACGGCCAACGTCGATTCAGAGACCGAAGCACGCATCGAGAAGGCCGTGAACGTCCTCCTGGAAGGGCGCACGGCCATCGTCATCGCACATCGCCTGAGTACGATCCGCAGCGCGACGCGCATCGTCGTGATGCAGAAGGGCCTCGTCGTGGAGGAGGGCACCCACGAGGAACTCGTTCAAAAGGATGGCCTGTACGCGAAATTGCATGCGCTGCAGTTCGCCGACACGCAGGTCTAGAGCGTGTCTTCAAACCCGCACATCCTCTTTCTTTGAGGATCGACACGAATTCGAGAACGTGATCTACGGTTTCGGTGCGACGTCACGAACTCACCGACATTGAATGGTCCCGG
>JBILQT010000278.1:0-9355 GCA_044373065.1 Sandaracinaceae bacterium | reverse complement strand
TCGCAGCAAGCAGGAGCGCGAAGGGCAGCACTGCGATCAAGGGGACGTCATGCATGAAGCCCGCAACATCAGTCGCGGGCTTCGATGCGTCAACGTTGGGCCGCGTCGATTACATGCACATGCCGCCGGTGCATGTCTGGGACATGCCGCACATCGTCGGGCACGTGCCGCAGTGCATTTCGTCGGTGTTGAGGTTCGCCTCGCAGCCGTTGGCACTCATCGCATCGCAGTTACCAAAGCCCGCATCACAGCTTGTGATGCTGCAAGCACCAGCCCCGCAGGTGCTGGTCGCAACATTGGGCCGGCCATTGCAGTTGGTTGTCATGCCGCACGCGGGCCCGCATGTGGCCACTGCATTGAGGTTCACTTCGCAACCGTTTGCAGCGTTGCCATCGCAGTTGCCGAAGCCCGCGTCACACGAGGTGATTCCGCACGCGCCTGCTGAGCACGTCGTGAGGTTCGCGTTCGTCAACGTCGTGCAGTTCGTTTGCGCGCCGCATGTCGCGCCGCAGGTGGCCACTGCGTTGAGGTTCACTTCGCAACCGTTCGCGGCGTTGCCATCGCAGTTGCCGAAACCCGCGTCGCAGGAGGTGATTCCGCACGCGCCTGCTGAGCACGTCGTGACGTTCGCGTTCGTCAACGTGTTGCAGTTCGTTTGCGCGCCACATGTCGCACCGCAGGTGGCCACTGCGTTGAGGTTCACTTCGCAACCGTTCGCGGCGTTGCCGTCGCAGTTGCCAAAGCCCGCGTCGCAGGAGGTGATTCCGCACGCGCCTGCCGAGCACGTGGTCGCGTTCGCATTGGTCAACGCCGTGCAGTCCACGCGGCCGCCGCAGGTGGCTCCGCACGTCGTGTTCGCGTTGAGATTGACCTCGCAGCCGTTCGCTGCGCTTCCGTCGCAGTCCGCGAATCCCGGATCACAGGTCGTGATGCCGCAAGCACCTGCACCGCAGGTGGCACTCGCGACGTTGGGCAGTGCGGTGCAGTCAACGCGACCCAAGCACGCCGCACCGCAAGACGTCACGACATTGAGGTTTGTCTCACATCCGTTCGCCGCGTTCATGTCGCAGTTGCCGGTGCCCATCGTGCACGAAGTGATGCCGCACGCTCCGCTTGTACACGTCGCAACAGCGACGTTTGGCGCTGTCGTGCAGTTCACACGCGCCCCACAAGACGGGCCGCAAGACGCTACCGAAGCGGGCGCTACCTCGCAGCCGTTGGCAGCCATCATGTCGCAGTCGAAGTAGCCGCCTGAGCAACTTGAGAACGTGCAGGCTCCAGCCGTACATGCACCGCCTGTGACGCGGAGCGCGGCCAGCGTGCAGTTCGCGCCCCCGCATCCGCACGACATGGTGGTGTTGGTGCGCTCGCAACCATTCGCGCGGTTCGCATCGCAGTCGCTCGCGTTCGCCGCGCAAGCTCCGGTGTATGTGCAGGTTGAGCCCACGCAACTTGCGCCGGTTGCCATGACGACATCGGCCATACAGTTGCGGATCGCCCCACAGCTGCCGCAGGACGTCGTGCTGGTCAGTGGTGTTTCACAGCCTGGTCCCGCGTTGCAGTCAGCGAAGCCAGGCTGGCAGGAGAATGCGCAGGTTGGTGCGGGTGACAATGAGCACATTGCGCCCGGTGCCACATTGGGGAGGGCGGGACAGCTGTTCGTACAGCTGCCACAGGTCGTGGCGAGCGTGAGGTCGCGTTCACAGCCGTTCGCTGCACTCATGTCGCAGTTGCCCCAGTTCGTCGCACACCCTCCGTAAGTGCACACGCCGGCCGCTGAGCAACTCGGCGAGATTTGGTTGGTCATCGTCGCTTGCGTGCTGCAGTTCACGAGGGAGCCGCACGAACCGCACGAAGTGACCGAACGAATCGGAACCTCGCAACCGTTCGCACGGTTTCCGTCGCAGTCAGCAAAGCCCGAAGCACACGTCCCGTAGGTGCACGCATCCGAGCCGATGTTGCACGAGATAGCGTTCGCGTTTCGCACCGTGGCATTGCAGTCCACCCGTGTCGTGCAGTCGCCACACGATGCGACCGTGCCCGTCGTCACCTCGCAACCATTGGCCCCCGCGCCATCGCAGTCGCGTGCGGTAGGCGGGCACATGGACACGCGGCAGACGCCGGCAACGCAAATGGGCGTTCCGGATGGCGCCCCACAAACCATCGGACAGCTACCGCAGTGGTTCGCGTCATTGGTCAAGTTGACTTCACAGCCATCAGCAACGACCCCATTGCAGTCCGCGAAGTTCGGCTCGCAGACGAGGGAGCGGCAACCACCGCCCGTACAGGCGGCCGAGGCAACGTTCGGCAGGTCGTTGCAGTTCGCACCACAGGCGCCGCAGTTGGCAACCGTTGTGTCGGTCGACGTCTCACAGCCGTTCGCGGGTACGCGATCGCAATCTCCGAACCCCGTCGCACATGTCGCGACACCGCAGGATGCCGCCATGCAGGACTCCAGGGCATTCGGCAGGTCGCATGGGTCGGAGCAAGCGCCGCAGTGCAGAACGCTGGTTTGGATGTTGATCTCGCAGCCATCCGTTCGGTCTGCGTTGCAATCCTCGAAGTTGTCGACACAGACGCAACGACCAGCCTCGCAGGTCTGGTTCTGCTCACACGCATTGTTGCAGGCGCCACAGTGAAGTTCGTCCGTGAGCAAGTCGACCTCGCAACCGTCCGCCAACCCACCGTTGCAGTTGCCCGCGTTCATCACGCAACCGCAGACATACTGATTCCCGGGGCGACTCTCACATGCGCTGCGGGGTCCGCAATTGTTGTCGCAGGCGCCGCAGCGCTCTGGAACGCTCACATCTGTGACAACGCTCGCGCAGCAGTTCTCGTTGAGATCCGTGGTGATTCCACAGCCGCCGCAGTATGCCGAGTCGTCGTAGTCCGCGGGGTCGGTGAAGTCGACACGCGTGCGACGACCCGCCCGAACCACACAACCGCGGGGCATTGGGTCGCCCGGCTCGAGAAGAAGTTCATCCGCCGCCCCGTCGCAGTCATCATCGATGCCGTTGCACTCGACCTCCATCGCCCACGGATGAACCATCGGATTCATCGGGTCGCAGTCCACCTCGTCGCGGTAGTTGTCGCGATCGGAGTCGGCGGTACCGCACGGCGTGTTGACCGTGCAACTCTCGCTCACGGTGAGCGTCGAGCAATCCTCTGGTGCACCCAAGTAGATGCGGTTGTTTGTATCGTCGCAATCGTCGCCACCAGCCAGCAGCGAGACTTGGCCATCGCGATCGGTATCGTTCTCCGCGCAGGTCGCAACAACGCCGTCGCCATTCTCGTCGACGAGGTTGCCGCAGACTTCGGCGCCACCAAAGCGGATGCCCGGGTCGCAATCATTGAGGTCGCAGCCCATCGTGACGCCTGCAGCGCAGACGCGAGAACCGTCTCGGTCGCGATCGAAGATGTCATCGCAGTTCTCTCCGTCGTCGATAAAGCCATTGCAGTCCTGATCGACCCCGTCGCCCATATTCGCTGCCGAGCAGGCATCGGACGAACGCGTCGTGGTGACTACACCAGGACAGCCACGTGCGACGCGGTCTCCATCCGCAAGCCGCACAATGGTCTCCAACGCGCCGTTCGGATGGACGGCCGCGCTTGCCTCTCGCTCCGCTACGCCGGCCTCGTCTCGACAGTCATTGAACGTCGTGGACGGCAGTCCCGTGGGGTAGCCGTCGCAGTCTTGGTCACAGAGATCATCGGCGCCGTCGCAATCGGTATCGACGCCATCGCGACACGGGTCCGGAGCGCCCGGATAGACAGCTGCGTTGCCCTCAGCACAGTCGCAGGTCCCCGACGTATCGGTGGGCGTCGCGCACGGAAGGAAGCCGTCCTCGTCTTCGTCAGCGCAGTCAGCAGGGACACCGTCGCAGTCTTCGTCGACCGCATTGCCACAGACTTCCATCGCGAACGGGAATCGCGCCGAGTCGTCGTCATCGCAATCGTACCGACCTGTGCCTCCGCAGAGGAAAGGGTCGTCACTTGGGCAGGAGCGAGGCGTGCCTGTCTCGCCGAGGCGAAAGCAACCCGCGCTCGCAACCCCTGGATAGCCATCATCATCCTGGTCATTCGCGCGGTCGCGAACCACCAACCAGACACTGTCCTGCACGGTGCCCACCACGGACATGCAGCGCTGGGCGAATACGATCCGACCATCCCCGAGCGTCGCGCGCAGAATCACCATCACGTCGCGCGGGCCCTGGAGCTGAATCGCAATGCGCACGGGGGTGGCAGCGATTTCTTCCATCGAGCGGTTGACCTCGCGCACCGTCATCGCGGGCTCTGGAGAGCCGTCGAGCGGAATGACTTCAATCTCGAGGCGACCGAGGTCTCCCGGCGACTGCACTTCAAGAAGGATGACGTTCTCCCCCTGTGGGCAACCGCTCATCAAGAGCAGCGCGCAAGAGAGACCTACGGCGAGGAAGGTGCGGAGGCGTTGAAGCGAGTTCACGTACCGAGCGTAACAAAGGAACGGGTCGCGATGTACGTGACAAGTTCACTGCGAGAACGCTCGTGTTGGAACCTCGCGGGCCTCATCTGCCGCTGAACATGGACGAGCGTCGCTCGCGTGAGTGCGGTACGTGAGCCGGCGACGATGACCTTCGGATACCTCGGCTACATCTGGGCGATTCTTGGCTGCGGCAGCATCTTCTTGGTGTTCAGCGGCAGCGCTCTCTTCCTTTACGCGGTCGGTCGACGCGGACGTAAGGCTGGAAAGGAACCCAATGTGACCGTCGAGACGCTCGTCTCCAAAGACACGCTGGCGAAAGACACGCGCGGCAAAGACTGAGCGGAAGCCATGGCGGCACGTGCGATCGCACGACACGATGCCGCCCCCATGACCTCCTCGGAGCTCGCCCACGCGAGCGAAAAGACACTTCGCGATCTTGAATGGCATCGCCTCGTTGCGGCGCTCGCATCTCGTTGTCGCGGCCCCCTGCATGAGTCGCTCTCATCGCTTCCGCTTGCTTCCTCCCTCGATGAAGCCCGCCTCTGGATGAACGAGACCGAGGAGGCACTCACCTCGCGCCGCAACGGAGAGCCGCTTCCGCTGGATGGCATTCGCGAAGTGCGAACCTCGCTGGCACGCGCAACCAAGCTTGGCGTTCTGGCCGGAATCGAGCTCGCTGCGATTCGCTCGACGCTTGGCTCCGCACGTGTGCTTCGAAAGTTCCTCGCCGCACGCAAAGCGCGCTTTGTGCAGCTCAGTCGGCGCTGCCATCTCGACCCGACGCTCGACGCGCTCGAGGAAGAAATTTCGGCCTGCATTGAGCCCGGTGGAACCATCGCCGATCACGCGAGCCCCGAGCTGCGTCGTCTGCGCTCTGAGGTTGCGAACCTGCGCTCACGCATCGTCGCGCGCCTCGAGCAGATGCTCCTTGAGCACGAGTCGGTGATTCAGGATCGCTTCCTTACGTTGCGCGAAGGTCGCTACGTCATCCCCGTGCGCACCGATGCGCATGAGCGTCTCCCGGGCATCGTGCATGGAACAAGTGCGAGCGGTGCTACAGCGTTCATCGAGCCGCGCGCGATCGTCGACTCACAGAATCGCCTGACGCTCGCGGTGAGCGAGATGGAGCGTGAGGAGCAGCGCATCTTGGGTCAGCTCTCGGACCTCGTGCGTGAGCGTGCACCGGAGTTCGTCGCGGCCCTTGATGCACTCGATCTGGCCGACCTGCGCGATGCAAGCGCACGACTCGCAGAGGACCTGCGTGCATGGCCTCCCGAGTTGGTCGCCGAGGCATGCATTGAGGCGCAGGCGGCACGTCATCCCATGCTCGCACTCGATGGTGTCGCGGTCGTCGCGAATGATCTCTCGCTGCGTGGTGGTCATGCCCTGGTGATCTCGGGGCCAAACGCGGGTGGAAAAACCGTCGCGCTCAAGCTGATGGGCATTCTCGCGTTGATGGCACGCTCGGGCCTTCCCCTTCCCTGTTCCGAGGGCGCGCGCATCGGCTTCTTCGAGGAGATTCTCACCGACGTCGGCGATGAGCAGTCGATGCAGATGAACCTCTCAACCTTCTCCGCGCACGTGAAGAGCATGGCGCGCACGCTCGACCTTGCTGGGCCGCGCTCACTCGTCTTGCTCGATGAGGTGGCCACCGGGACAGACCCGGCTGAAGGCGCCGCGCTCGCATGCGCCATTGTCGACTCGCTCGCGCGTCGCGGGGCTTCGGTGGCGGTGACCACGCACTACGAGGCGCTCAAGGCGATGGCGCTCTCCGATGACCGCTTTCGCAATGCCTCCGTGGGCTTCGACATTGAGCACATGCGGCCGACCTTCGCCGTGCGGATGGACGTGCCCGGTGCCTCAAGTGCACTTGCGGTGGCCGCGCGCTTTGGCCTCGACCCGCTCGTGATCGCACGCGCAAGGGAGATGCTCCCGGAGCAGGTGAAGACCTTCGATGCGCTCGTGCGCAAGCTCGAGAGCGAGCACGATGCCGTGCAGCGCGTGCGCGATGAACTTGAGCGCGAGAAGCGCCTTGCTGTCGACGTGCGTGAGCGCTCCGAGGCGGAGCTGCGCAAGATGCGCGAGCGCGACAAGCAGAAGCTCACCGTCGAGGGTGACCGCCTCATGGCGATGATCCGCGAGACGCGCGATGAGGTGAAAGCCGCACGTCAGGCCATGCGCAAAGCCCCCACCGACCTAGCGCTGATTGAGGCTGCAAAGGCCGCCGTCGAGCGCGCGAACAAGGCTGCAACGGGCGACACAGAGCTCGCATCGGCGTTGAAGCC
Source organism: Sandaracinaceae bacterium (assembly GCA_044373065.1). Taxonomy (GTDB): domain Bacteria; phylum Myxococcota_A; class Polyangia; order Polyangiales; family Sandaracinaceae; genus JAFLCL01. The sequence goes on along the minus strand of JBILQT010000278.1, from coordinate 2,608 downwards.
ATCGGCGCCTGAGCATGCAGGTGCGCTCCTCAAAGACGGCGAGTTGGCCGTTGGACAGCGTGTGTTCATTCCGCGCCTCAAGACGGAAGTTGAGATCATCGAGGGGCCTTCGAAAGACAACGCGCAAAAAGGCAAAGTGCGTGTTGCCGCGGGCGCCGTGAAGCTCTGGATCGACATCGATGAGCTGCGCGCGAAGAAGACGCGTGCGCCACGTGAAGACGAGGGCTTGCGACGTACCAAAGAGGTCGAGATGCCTGCGCCGAGCGAGAGCCCGACGCGCTCGATCCGCACCGAGTCGAACTCGCTTGATCTTCGCGGCATGCGTGTCGACGACGCGATCGCGATGACCGAGTCCTTCCTCGACAGGCTCTACGGAAGCTCCGAGCGCACCGGCTACCTCGTGCACGGCGTTGGCACCGGCGCACTGCGCGATGGCATCCGCGACTATCTGCGTTCCGCCACGCGCTACGTGATTCGCGCACGGCCTGGTGACTTCGACGAGGGTGGGGATCGCATCACCGTGGTAGAAATTCGCTGAGTGCGTCTCTCTCTCGCGGTGCTTCTCTCGCTCAGCCTCTCGTGGGCTTTGGCGGGATGCGGCGAGAGCGACGACGCGCGGCGTGCACGGTGGGCGCAGGCACTTGAGCGCTGGGAGACCTCGCACGAGCCGAGTTCGTATGCGGAGTGGTCGAGCCTGCCAGAGGGCACGCCAGAGGCGCTTGAAGCCGAGAGGCGACTGCGCGAGGCCGAGCGCCACTACCGCGCAGGCATCGCCCTTGTGGAGTCGGGCGATGCTGGGGCACGCGTGGAGTTTGAAGAAGGCGTGCGCACCGCGCCGATGAACCCTGCGCTCTACTTGCCGCTCGCGCGCGCCTTTCGAGGCCAGGCCGAGCTTCAGCCGGACAACCCGCATCTCTTCATTCGCGCCGCGGAGTACTACCGAAAATTTCTCGCCCTCGCGCCGCGTGACCCGCGCATCCAAGAGGCACGTCAGGAGCTTGAAGAGCTCGACCCGTCGTCGACGCAGTTTCTTGAGCCGACGAGCACCGAGCCCAATCGCACGGCCGAGCAAGAGAGTGCTGCGCGGCTTCAATGGGCCACCTCGCTCACGCTCGCTGCGCTCACGCTGGCCCTCCTCGCGATCCTCTTGATTGTACGCAATCAGCGTCGCGCAAGCTCGCTTGCAGAGCTCACCAAGGAGCGCCCCGAGCTGCATCCGGCGATTGCGTATCTCATCGCAACGCTGAGGCACGAGCTGCTCAAGCATCGCATCGGGGCCGTCACCTCAAGCCTCACCGAGGGCGCCGTGATCGAGGCCAAGCAACGCGCGTTCATCGCCGAGCGTCTCTTCACCGGCGAGCCACTCTTGCAAGCCTGGGAGAACCACCTCGCATCGTTTGAGCGGGGCCTGGGCAACGACCTCGACCTGCGTCGCTTCGACCCTGCGTTTCGTCTTGCTGACAAGGCCATGCGACGCATCGCCAAGCTTGAGACGCGTGCGCGCAAAGGCGACTCCGATGCGCTGGCGAGAATCGGCGAGCAACTCGTTCACCTGCGCGCGCTGGATCGATCTCTCGCGCAGCTTGTTGCGGGCCTTGTGCGAACACGCCTCGACGCAAGCCTCGCGCGTGCCGTCTTCGAGGAGGTGCGCACTGAGCACGCCGCAGGCGAGGTGAAGCTCGATGGCGTTGCGATCGATGCGCCCGACCCTGCGCCCTACATCGAAGTCTTTCGGGTGGATCTGGTGCTCATCTTGAAAAACGTGATCCGCAACGCGCTGGTCGCGGTGGGCCAGAGCGAGGCGCCGCGTCGCATCGCCATTGAAGTGCAGGTCGACTTGCTCCCAACCGGCGAGGAGAACGTCGTGCTCCGTGTGCTCGATTCGTCGCCCGATGTGCTGACGACCGAGGCCATCCACGAGCGGCGCGTGGACCGCGGCCTTGGGCTCGTGACGGCCGCACTCACCCGCTACGACGGCGCAATCCTCGTTGAAGAAGCGGCCGCGCCCTATCGCAAAGCCGTCTGCATTCGCTTCTTCCGCGCGTTCGATCGACTCGAAGCGTGATGCAACGCGCGGGTGGATCTGAGACAAAGAGACCATGCGCGTGTTGGTGATCGAAGACGGCCAGGAGTATCTCGAGTTCGCGGAGAACTGCCTCGGCGAGGGCTTCACCTTCCTCCACGCGCGCTCGCACCACGAGGCCTCCGCACTGCTCCGCAACGAGGCACACATCGATGCCTTCTTCTTCGACCTTCGCTTCGAGCGCTCCGAGGAGGCGACGCTGATAGGCGACATCGACGGCACCGCCAAGCGCATGTTTGCAGGTGACCGCGAGCGGGCGCGACGATGGATCAAAGACCAGCAAGGCGCGCTCATCCTCGCCTCGCTCAGGCAGGCAGGGCACAAGCAGCGCGCGGTGTTCATCCATGACTTCCCACCCGAGCGCCTCGCGAACCTCCGCAAGCTCTACGGCGATGTCGCCGCCGTCCCCGACTTCAATGCGGGCGCCATCCGCAGCGCCCTCCAAGCAGGCCGAGCATGAACCACGACGAAGCCGACATCGCAGCCTGGGAAGAAGCGCTCCGTGCGCTTGAGTCACTCGACGGC
>JBILQT010000039.1:0-37267 GCA_044373065.1 Sandaracinaceae bacterium | reverse complement strand
ATCGCCCTGACCCAGCGGCTTCTCGGGAGGCCAGGCGTGCTCCGGGCCACCCTCGATCACCTCGACCGAGACAATCTCGCTCTTCGGATCGAACTCGTCGTCTTCCTCCTCACGGCGCTTCTCCAACCACGCCTCAAAGACGCTCTCGTTCGGCGGTGCATCCCCGTTTTGCCAATCCTGGGGAAAGAGCATGCCCTCAATGAAGCCAGGGAAGAGCCCGACCCAGAGCGATTGGCCGGAGAGCCGAAGCTCGACCCGCACACACTTGGACTCACGCGAAAGAACCGTGACCACGTAGTCGCGAATACCGTCGCTCGGGCATTTCGGACACGAAAAAGCCCTCACAAGGAGGGCTCTTTCACATCACGCGAAGCACAACTCAAGCGCCGTGCGTCTCGTCGTGCTTGGCGATCTCTTCGCGCACTTTCTCCATGTCGAGCTTGCGGGCTTCCTCAACAAGGCTCGCGAAAGCCTTCTTCGGAAGGGCACCGGCCTCGCGGTACACGAGGATGCCGTCGCGGAAGACCATCAGGGTCGGGACAGCGCGGATCTGCAGGGCGGATGCGAGCTCGGGTTGGTCGTCGGTGCAGATCTTTCCGAAGACGACATCGAGGTTTTCGCCTGCGACCTGATCGAAGATCGGCGCAAACGTTTTGCAGGGGCCGCAGTGTGTTCCCCAGACATCGACAACAACGATGCCCGGCTTCTCGACCGTGCCCTGGAAGTTCTGAGCGTTGAGATCATGCGTATGCATAAAGACCCTTATGCGTCGCTTTTGCTGTGAACTCAACTGGCCGAGGGATGGGGCCCTCCAGCTTGCCTTTTGGAGTGAAACAACATGCAACCAAAAGGTTGCACATCGGCGCTACTCCAACCTTCCGCCCGCACGCTGATTCAACTTCTTCTCGTACCAGGGGCGTGCGCGCTGCTGCATCCAAGCGATGAGCGCGATGTACGCACACGAGAAGATCTTGGTCGGAAAGCCGATGTCGAAGCGCTGCAAGAGAGGCGGAAAGATGAGCAACGAGCAAAGCATCAGCGCCGTGAACCGCCACGCTTGTATGCGGATCGTGTAGCGCGAGGGCTTCGGCTCCAGCGAGATCGCCATCGTGCCCTTCCAGGCGCGCAGCACCCAGACCGCACCCTGTCCGCGGTAGTCGCCGTCTCCGCGTGAGGGTCGCTGCGCGCGCACCAACTCGCCCTCGATCGACACGCGCCGACCGTGAAAAATCTCTGCGCGTCGAATGCGGCTGTCGAGCGCGAGGCGCCGCGTCACATCGGGTTCATCCATCAAGCGCGTGTCCTTGGGCGGCTCGACGATGACCTCGCCCTCTGCGCACCGCAGCGTGAACGGACGCACCTCTTGGGCCCGCGAGGTCTCGCGCCACTCATGATCGAAGTGACCGCGCTGCACGTGCTCCTCACGGCCTTGCTGCGCGACGTCGAGGGTGATCGCAGGGCGCGCGTCATCGGTGAACACGGTGCCAGTGATGACGGCATACCCTTGGCCCAGCGCGTCGCGCTCTGCGGCGAGTTCAAAGCGTCGAGCCGCCACGCGCATTCGCCACCACTGCATCGCCGAGACGAGTGCTCCGGTGGCCACGAGAACCAACCAAGCAGCGCCCCCGCTCCAAGAGTCAGGCATTCGCGCATCGTAGCGCACATCACACACAATATTTCAACACGATATGAATCATATCGATGAATCGCTGGACAGGATGTGCGCGGGCCCGCGCGTCTTTCGAGTCGAGGCTGCGTCGTTCGTGATAAGCCTTGCCCTCAGCGGCCCCCAGGTAGGGCGCCGTGCTCGATTTTTTGTCCTGCCCACGCGGCGCAGGAGGAGTGTCACATGGCTCAGAAGCGGATCCACCTCGTGATCCGAGGGCGCGTCCAGGGCGTCTATTTTCGCGCATCGGCTGTTCGTGAAGCGAAGCGGCTTGGGCTCACAGGCTGGGTGAAGAACCGGCAGGACACCGCGGTCGAAGTGGTCGCGGAGGGCGAAGAAGATCAAGTGAAAGACTTCCTCGCCTGGGCCCAGCACGGCCCGGCGACTGCACGCGTCGACAAGATCGATACGCGCTGGCGCAGCTACACCGGCGAGTTCGCGAGCTTCACGATCGACGGCTGAGGGCCTGCGGATTTTTTGCGTTCTCGGCAGGGCCCGTCGTAGTGGCCGAGCATGCCGAAGAAGCTTTCAATGTCGCGTCATGCATCGCTGCAGCAAGCTGCGCTGTGCGCACTGCTTGCGCTCTTCGTTGCGCTTGGAGCGCCGCTGAGCGCGCTGGCGCAGACGAGCTTTGAGACAGGCATCGCGACGCAGGCCGATGCGCTTGCGAGTGACGATGCGGAGGCGCGGGCCGCGGCGATCACGTACCTGCGGACGCTTCCGCGTGAGGCGCTGCCGGCAATCCAGGCGAGGCTTGAGCGCGCACGTCGCGCAAGGCCCTCGCTCGATGAGGCCAACACGGTCCTGACGGCATTTCGCAGGGCGACGGGCTCAAGGCGTGCAGATGATCTCGTCGACCTCGCAGACGGTGTCGCCACGGTGCTGAGCACGACGCGCGACCGCGCCACGCTGAAGATGGCCGAGCCGCTTCTCTTGCTGCGCAGCCTTGAGGCGATGCACACGCACGAGGCGAGCATGGTGATGCCGCAGGTCTTTCGCCTCGATGGTGAGGCGTGGCGCATGGAGTCACGTCGCCTGACGATTCGCATGGGCGATGACATTGCGGCGGCCGCGATTCGAGCGCGTGGTGATGAAGACAATGCTGAAGGTCGCGCGTGGGCGCGCTGGTCGACCGAGCGCCTGGGTCTCGATGCGCCAGGCACGCTTGTGCAGCGGCTCTCCCATGCGCAGTTGAGCGAGGTGCTCCGTGCCTTTGGCGAGACGCATACGCTCTCGGCCATCCCCGTCGTGGCCTCGTTTGTCGATGCCGATCATCGTCGTGTGCGCGAGGCGGCGCGTGAGGGCCTGCGTGCCTATCGCCAGAATGGAATTTGGGTCGCACGCGAGACCTTTCGAACGCGCCTTGGGGAGGATGCGAATGCGAACTGGGGCTGGGAGCGAACCCTGAGTGCGCTCTATGAGGGCCTCGATGCGGCGCGTGCAGAGCACGTGCGTGGCGCACTCGGAGATGCGCTCGCGGCCACCGAGCGCGGTGAGTTCGCGGATGCGCAGCGCCTCCTGGATGCGGCCCTGGTGCGAAGCCCTGAGCTTGCGGATGCTGAGGCGGCACGTCTCTACGCGCGCCTTGCGGACGGCAACTACGCGTTGAACCGAGAGACCTCGCGGACGCTCTTTCAGCGCGCGATCATGCTCGCGCCGACAAGCGTTGAAGCTGCGCGCTGGCGGGCTGAGGTGCTTCACCTCGATGCACAGAGCGACCTCGCGCGCGGCATCCTCGACGCGGATGCATTTGAGCGCGCAGCCTCCGAGGCGACCTGTACACGCTGCGTGGAAACCTACGCGCAGATCGCACCGCAACGTGCCCTCCCAGAGGCCACTCACCGCCCGCTTGCGCTGGGTGCGGCGGCGCTGCTCTTTGCGCTCTTGGGCCTGCTGATGCTGCCCCTTTGGAGTCGCGCAGTGCCTGCGGAGAAGAGCCCAAAGACAACGCGATTGAGTCAGGGTCTCCGGGCCGAAGACACGCTCGCGTGACGGAGCTCTTCCGCCTCACGACGCTCTCAGACGCAGCCTTGCGCGCAGAAATCGAGCGCGTGCTCTCGCTTGTACGCGCGGTCATTCCGCCCGGCGCGGAGGTGCTTGAGGTGGGCAGCACGGCCGTGCCGGGCGTGATCGGCAAGGGCGATATCGACCTGCTCGCGCGCGCCTCGCATGAACACTTCGACGCGCTTCGCGGCGCACTCGATGCGCACTTCGAACGCAATGCAGGTCAGCTCAGCAATGCGACCTACCAGGGCTACCTCGTGCCCTCGTCCTTCGACGTCGCGATTCAGTGCACGGTACGCAGCGGGCCCTACGACGACTTCGAGGCCTTCCTTCAAGCGCTGCGTGAAGACCCAAGCGAGGTCAGCGCCTACAACGAACTCAAGCGTGCTTGGGACGGGGAATCAATGGCGGCCTACCGAGTCGCCAAAGCCGCGTTCATCGACCGCGTGCTCCGCAAAGACGTCCAGTCACAAACATGACTAGGTGGTCTCTTTTTGAGCACGTGTAGGCTGTCCGTTCTTACTTGAAAGGCGAATAAAGCGACCGTTTGGTCACCAAATGTCGCCGCGCTGCAGGGTCATCCCGTCGCACACCCTCGGCTCATCGTGACCGCTCACGGTTGCAAGGCCGCCAGGCATGCCCGTCGCGCGCCTTCGCCACTCGTAGTCGAAGCAGACAAAGACGAGCATGACGAGTGAGACCGCGAAGAGCCGGAGGAAGAATCGCTTCGCCCAGGAGACATCGCCCCCCTTCGGTTGTTTGCGCCAATCGCGAAGGAGGAAGTCGACCCAGACAAAGCCCGGGAGTGCGATGAGCACGACACGCGGGAACCATCCGAACGCGGCCAGTGCGAGGGTGCCAAGGGCCGCGATTCGGTAGAGCGTGGTGGTGAGCGTGAGCGTGAATGCGGGGCCCTTCACCACGACCAAGGTGCGGTAGCCGCGCTCATTGTCCTCATCGAACTGAAAGGCCTGTGCCGCGAAGTACGCGGACAAGATCCATGTCATCGCAATGAGGAGAACGAGTGCGCCACGCATCGTGGGCGCAAAGCCCGCGACGAGAAAGCCTCCGATGGGCGAGAGCGCGCCGTAGCCCACGAGGTTCGCGAAGGGCCCGCCGTAGGCATGAGCCTTCCACGCAAACGCCTTGTGCGAGTAGAGGATGGAGAGGATCGAGCAGAGCACGACGCAGACGCCCGTACCGAGGCTGAGCCAGAAGCCGAGCGCGATCGCGAAGAGGAATGTGGGGTACGCGAAGAGCTGGATGTGCTTGGGCACCGCGACGCTCTCGCCAAAGAGCGTGGGCTTCTCGTCTTTGTCGAGACCTGCGTTGAGCCACATGGTCCCGGCATGCGGGACGGCCCATGCGAGGGCGATCAGCGCGAGCACACCGAAGGGATGCAGGGATGGGTCCTCGCAGCCGTGATCCCAGAACGCGAAGGCGTATCCAACCATCGGCAGGAAGGCGACGAAGAGCATCCCCTTGGGCCGCGAGAGAGCCCAGAGCGCACGGAGTAATCCCGCTTCGGCTTTCGGAGCTTCGGCATGCAGAGACACGCGCGGCTCATATCACGGGCGGCGTTTTCGAATCCCGTAGAGGTGATGCGTGAGGATCTGTACCTTGGTGGGATGTGGACGCGACGCGCTCTCTTTCTCGCTGCGGTGGTCTCTCTTTCTTCGTGTGGTGATCCGAATCCCACACCCGACGCGGGTGGGCTGCCCGATGCCCCAACGCCCTTGGATGCGGCGCCGGAGTGCACCGAGAACTTGGATTGCGATGACGCGATCAGCTGCAACGGCACCGAGACATGCCAAGCAGGTCGATGCGTGCGCGGCGTGCCGATGCGCTGTGACGATGGCATCGCGTGCACCAACGACTTCTGCTCGGAAGAGCTTCGTGGATGCGTGAATCGCCCCGCCGATGTGGACCGTGATGGACACGCCGATGCGGCCTGTGTGGATGCACGCGGCATGGCCTTCGGCGATGACTGCGACGACATGCAAGCGATGGTCTATCCCGGCGCCCTCGAGGTCTGCGATGCCATGGGACGCGATGAGGATTGCGACCCGATGACGTTCGGCGGCATCGACTTTGACGGCGATGATTTCGAGGATGTGCGCTGCTGCAACGGGACTGCCTGCGGCACGGATTGCAACGATGCCGTCGCGGGTGCGAACCCCACAGGCACCGAGGTCTGCAATGGCATCGACGACAACTGCGACGGGATGATCGATGAGGGCGTGCGCTCGATGGGCTTTGTCGATCTCGACGGAGACGGTCGAGGCGGAACCACGCCGATGATGGGCTGCGGCAACCAGACCGGGTTCTCGCTCTATGGCGACGATTGCAACGACAACCCCGAGGCCAACGGGCGTCTTCAGAGCCCCCTTCTTGCCGAGATCTGCGACCTCATCGACAACGACTGCGATGGAGTACCCGACCCGGCGGACTCCGCGATGGCCGCGGTTTGGTATCTCGACGCGGACGGAGATGGCTTTGGCGACCGCACGCGCACGACGCTCTCGTGCGCTGTCCCAAGCGGCTCCTACGTGCTCCTCGCGACGGACTGCGACGACACGCGCGTTGCAGTGCATCCAGGCCAGGCCGAGCAGTGCAACGGCATCGATGACGACTGCAACGGAAGCGCGGACTACGCGCTCGCGCCGGGCGATCTTGAGGACGACGATCGCGACGGATTGCCCGATGCGCGCTGCCTGCCAGCCTCGCCCACCCCAGACTGTGACGACCGCGACCCCTCAAGTGTCCCCGGTGGCACCGAGGGCTGCGACGGACGCGACAACGACTGCGACGGACGCACAGACGAGGACGTCTCGACGAACACCTACTACATCGATCGCGACGGCGATGGATACGGCTCGCTCGGTGCAGCACCGATCACAGGATGCCTTCCGATCGCGGGCTACGTGACGCGTGCAGGCGACTGCGATGACACGAGCGCAGTGCGCTACCCGACCGCGGAAGAGCGCTGCAATGGCGGCGACGAAGACTGCGATCTCGCTGTCGATGAGGCGCCCGCAGCGGCACTTTGCTCGGCGAGTTCCGGTATGATGCAAATATGTTCGAGTGGCGTCTGCGTCACGCCAGGATGCATCGCTGGGTACGCGGACTGCAGCGGCGCGCCGGCGCCCGATTGCGAGACCAACATCACGACGAGCGCAGTGAACTGCGGCGCGTGTGGGCGCGTTTGCCCGAACGAACCCAATGCGAGCGCGCTTTGCATGGGCGGCACCTGCGGCCTCTCGCCGTGCGCCACAGGCACACGCGACTGCAACATGAACCTCGGGATGGGAGGCGATGGCTGCGAGACCTCGGTGCTCACCGATCCGAACAACTGCGGTGCATGCGGCAGCACCTGCGCTGTGGCTCCGAATCGCAGCGCAACATGCACGATGGGCGTGTGCGGCATGACCTCGACCTGCAATGTGGGCTTCGCCGATTGCAACGCGCTCGCGCCAGATGGCTGTGAGATCAACACGCGCAACGATGCGCGCAACTGCGGCACGTGCGGCAACAACTGTTTGCGTCGCCCCGGAACCGTTGCGACGTGCGGCGCGGGCATGTGCTCGGCACCGACCTGCATCGCTGGCTTCACGGACTGCAACGGCGACCTTGCATCGCCCACGGGTGATGGCTGCGAGAACCCAAGCGCAACCTGTCCGCGTGTCACCTGGCACAACGTCTGGGGCACGCCATTCAACGACAGCACCAACGCCAACACCGATGTCGTCGTCGACGCGGCGGGCAACATCTACGCGACGTACTTCGTGGGGAGCACGATCAACGATCCGCGCGATCTGCCTTATACGGGCGGGCGCTTTGGCAGCTTGATCGTCTCCTTCACGCCATCCGGCGCCCACCGCTGGACACAGCGCTTTGGAACCGCCGCCACGATGGGTGGTGACTTCACCGCACAGCGCATCGCCATTCATCCGACCACGGGCGACCTCATCGTGGGGGGCACAGGCTGGGGCTCTCCGGGATGGGTTGGTTTTGGCTACCCAGGCGCCGTGAACGTCGGAACGCAGACTGGCAATGCGACCCCCTTCGTCGTGCGCTTGAGCGCGGCGACCGGTGCCTACGTCTGGGGCCAGACCTTCCCGATGTTGACCGGGCCTGGCAGGGGCCATTGCGATGGCATGACGGTCAGTGGTGACAACATCTACATCACGGGCCGCTTCGATGCCTCATTCACCATCGGCACCACAACGCTGACGTCAGCCGGTCTTTCCGATGTCTACGTGGCGCGACTCAATGGCAGCGGTGTCGTGCAGAACGCCTTCCGTTTCGGCAGCAACGCGGCGAACGAGTGGTCCAACGCGATTGCCATCGCGAGCAACGGCGATGTGCTCATCGGTGGCGGCTACGACAGCGGCTCGGCAGACATTGGAGGACGCCCCCTCGTGAACCTTGGCTCGGCCGATGGGTTCTACGCGCGCTTCCCCGCCACAGGTGGCACAAGCATCTCGGCCGCGCGCATCACCTCCGCACTGGCGACTGACCACCAAGAGGTGCTCGACGTTCGCGCTGGCACGATGGGCCGTTGGTACATCAGCGGCCGCTACGACAGCCAAGCGTTGATCGGCACCGAGACCCTCGCAGGCAGTGGCACGGCACCCTTCCTCGCGGCGGTGCGCGACAGCGACGGCTCCATCGCCTGGGCCATCGGCACGACCACATCGAACGGCTCGTTCGCCGGATTGAGGCGCTTTCACGTGGGCCCGGGTGAAGAGCTTCGCGGCCTCTTCAATGCGAACTACACCCCGGTCGCACGCTTTGGCGGTGTCGCCTTCATGCCAGGCCCGGACGGCCCAGCAGTCAACGGATTCAGCGGCCCGCAGATCCCGTACGTCAATGGCGCAACGGGCGTCGTCAATCGCATCGAGTCGGTTGTCACGGGAGGGTCGCTCACCTCAAGCGGCATCGCGATCGCGGCCGATGGACACAACGTGGTCGTAGGATTCACAGCAGGCGCGAGTGCGGGGCCCGCGAGCTTCATGACCCGCGGCGACAACGATCACTTCATGCTCATGACGGGCTTCTGAGGAATCGATCCCTTCGAGGCATCGGTTGACGCGCGTGCTCGACACGAAACGCCTCTTTGACATCGGCCTCAGCGCCTTCGCCCTCGGGCTCTTCATCCCTGTTCAAGTCGCATCTTCGATCGCGATTCGAAACGAGGACGGAGGGCCCGCTCTCTTTCCGCAAGAGCGCATCGGCAAGGCACGTCGTCCCTTTCGCGTGCTGAAGCTCCGCACGATGCATGAAGGACAAGTCACACGCATGGGCCGCTGGCTGCGTGGGACGGGTCTCGACGAGACGATGCAGTTCTGGAATGTGCTGCGCGGTGAGATGAGCATTGTGGGCCCGCGTCCGCTCACGCAGCGTGACTTGGAGCGGCTCAACTTCTGGAGGGACGATGCGCGCTTCAGCGTGCGCCCCGGCATCACGGGCCTCGCACAGATCTTTGGAGGCAAGAGCGCAAGGCACTCACGCGCCCTCGATGCACTCTACGCACGCCGCCCTTCCCTCACGCTCGACCTACGCCTCATCGCCATCTCGTTCGCGATGAACCTCTTCGGAAAGGAGCGCATCAAGCGCGGGTTACGGCAGTCACGACGTGCAACCCAAAGGTTGCGCATGTGTTCGCGGCGTACACGACGTGCAACCTTTGGGTTGCGCATGCGACGTGCAACCTAGAGGTTGCATATCCGCTCGGTCAGCGCAGAGCGCTCGCGAGTCGAAGGGTGGGCGCCTCGCTGCACGCCAATTGGTCTAGTGGCGTGACGATTGGATCCTGTATCGTGCCTCGCAATGAAGCTCGCCAACTTGAACAAAGAAGACAGCCTCCGCCTCATGAAGTTCGTCTGCTCCTTTGCCTGGGCAGACTTGGAGGTCGCAGACCAAGAGCGCTCTTTCGTCCACAAGATGATGAAGAAGCTCAAGCTCGATGATGCCGGCGTCGAGCAGGTGAAGCAGTGGCTCGTGGTTCCGCCGCGCGTCGAGGAGATCGACCCGAACGAGGTGCCCGCCGCTCACCGCAAGATCTTCCTTGAGGCTGCACGAGAGCTCGCCTCGGCCGACGGAACGATCTCCGAAGAAGAGCGCGAGAACTTGAGCCTGCTTGAGCAGTTGCTCGGCTGATCGACGCGGCGCTCGATGAAGGTCGACGCCGACTGGGCCATTGTTGCAGGGGATCTGAGCGCGCTCATCGCGCTCGCTTCGGCTGCGCATGGCGTGGCCGAAAAGCGTTTTGCGTTGGGGAAGCTGGAAGAGGGATTTCTCCACGCCGACCCCGGGACGGCCACCCCCGCGCTCTGTGAAAAGGCGCGTGTGCTTGGCGTGAGTGAAAACCTCCTCGAGGCCGCGCTCTTTCCAGCAGCGCCCCATGCGGTGAATGTGCCCTTTGTGGTGCCCTCCTCGCGCGAGGCGCTCGTGCGCGCGGTGCTCGTCTCGTATGCGCCGCTCGATGAGGAGAGCTGGACGCTGGACGCCAAGGCCACACGCGCGGTGCGTGACGCGATTGGCCTTGCCGCAGAGCTGGCCGTCCCTCCGCATCCCGTGAGCGACTATGTGCTTGTGCCTGCGATGCCGACCGCGCTGCGTGGAGCACACATCGATGGCGCATCGCTTGGTGCAGCCGCGTTCATCTCCGCACTCGCGCTCTTTCGCGGCGTACGCGTCAGGCCAGGCCTGGCCATCACCGGTGCCGTCTCGCGCGCACACATCCTTCCGGTGGAAGGCATCGCAGAGAAGGCGCGTGCGGCCTCTGCACGCGGCCTGCAGCTCGTCGCGCCGCACGATGTTCGCAACCTTGAGGCGCTGATCGCGCTCACGCTGGAGAAGACCGACCTCGACGCGGACATCGAGGATGAGGTGCGCGCTGCCGTGAAGAGCACCGAGCTCGGTTGGAATGGCTATCGCTGGCCGCGCATCCGCGAGGTGCTCACAAGGACGCTCGGCCGCATCCCCGATCGAAGGCCCGATCTGCAGGTGGATGTGCTCACGCGTCTCGCCGCGGCAGAGAGGCACCTCGGCCGCACGGACGCAAGCATGCGTGCGCTCAAGCGCTGCGCGGATGTGATCGCAAGCGACGAAGGAAAGCTCGCCGTGCCCGATGCGCCGCGTATTCGTCTCTTGCGCCAGAAGGCAATGACGTTGCTGCAGACGCGCGACACAAAGGACGCACGCCGCTCGGCACGCGCGAGTGTGGTGCTCGCGAAGAAGGCACGGATGCGCAGCGAGGTCATCGCCTCGCTTGGCGCCGAAGGGCTTGCAGCACTGGCACAAGGCGATGCGCAGAGTGCCGTCGCGCTCTTTGAGGAGTCTGTGCACGACACGCTCCTTCATCGCCCAACCAATGCCGCGCGAAGCCGCGCCTACCTCATTGAAGCGCTCGGGCATTCAGGAGACCGCAGACGCGCAACGAAGGAATACAAGCTCGCCCTGGCCGAGGCCAAGAGCGACACGCTGCGTGGCGGACGCACCAAAGAAGCATGGGTACGCACCTCGTATGCAAGCGCCCTCTTGGCCCTCGGTGCACCCAAGCTCGCCTACGAGACACTGAATGATCCCTCGATCGATCTGGCGATCTCAGACTCGCCCTTGCCCGGCTTGAAAGCACGCAGGCATCGCGCGCTGGCCATGCTTGGTATGCCCGATCGAGAGGGCCGCCATGAGGTCGCACTGCGCCTTCTTGAGACCTCACCCGAGGCCTACCAGGGGCTCGAATGGGCCCTGCGCTGCGTCGCATTCGTGAACGTCCTCTACGCCTCGCGCGCACGCCTTCTGCGAGGTGAGGAGGTCGACCGCTGGGAGGAGTCCCTTGCGGCGCTCCCCTCCGGGAGACGGATCCGCACGCTCAAAGAATTACTATCCATTTCATATAACAACAATATTTCCGCATTGGAAAATCTCCTTCGCGAAGTCGCGATGCTCTAAGTCCAGCGCTCCCTTTCCTTCCGGAAATAAAGGCGTTCGCCTCGTGCGTCGCATGGGCATGACAAAGCGGTTGGGACGGGAAGCAAAGCGGCGAGCACACCTGCGCAGACGGCGCGGCATGACGCTCGTGGAGATCATGATCGTGGTGATCATCATGGCGATGATCGCGACGGCCGTGGGCATGGCGGTGATTCCGCAGCTCGTGACGGCACGCATCCGACAGGCGCAGACGGATGCGGCGACCATCCGCAGCGCAGTCGAGGTCTTTCAAGCCGAGACACCGGGCACATGCCCAAGCGTCGAAGAGCTGATTGAGCGACGCATCCTGAACGCGCGCACGCAGACGGACGACCCGTGGAGCCATCCCTATGTGATCGACTGCGAGAGCGCGGATGTCTCCGTCTCCTCACTCGGCCCGGATGGAAACGCGGGCACCGAAGACGACATTCGCTGATCGCAACACCTTGCGAACTGTCAGCCAATGAAGGGGCAACGTGACCCCATTCGTTGCTGGCGTTGGATGAATCGCGAAGCCTGCGCCCCGTGTCCAACGCCCTTCTCGCTGACGAAGTTCTCTTCGACGAAGGCCTCACCGTCGAAGGCAAATACCGCATTGTTCGCGCGCTCGGGCGTGGCGGAATGGGGTGCGTATACGAGGCCGAGGACCTCTACCTGCGGCGGCGTGTTGCGCTCAAAGCGCACCGGCTGACGGATCAAGCGAGCACGACGCGCTTGGTCGAAGAGGCGGCAGCGATGGCGCGTGTGAACCACCCGCATGTCGCGAGCGTGCATGCGCTTGCGTGGCATCAGCAGCGCCCCGTACTTGTCATGGAGCTCGTGCAGGGCACAGCGCTCTGGCAGGTCATCAGCGCGCACTACGAGGACTTGAACGATCCGATCCCTGTGGCGCGCGTGCTCCGCATGTTGGCTGATGTGGCCGATGCCATCTCGGGTGTGCACAGCGCGGGCCTCGTGCATCGCGACATCAAGCCCGAGAACGTCATCGTGGAGCACGGGACGGGCCGCACGGTGCTCGTCGACTTCGGTGTCTCAACCAAGCAGCACAACCGCGATGTGCTCATCGAAGGGACGCTTGAGTACCTGCCTCCGGAGACCTTTGAGCCGGGCTTTGTCCCGAGTGCCTCGGGGGATCTTTACGCGCTTGGATGCCTTGCGTACGAGCTGCTCACGGGCATCGCGCCCTTTCAGGGCGACAACGTGAGGGAGATTGCCGAGAAGCATCGGGCCTTCGTGCCTCCACCGCCTTCGTCACTGCGCCCGGAGGCAGGCGTCGCCGATGATGTTGTGAGGCGCTTGCTCGCCAAGAGGCCTGGAGATCGACCCGCCTCGGCCGCTCAAGCGCGCGCACTTTTTCGCGATGCGAATCGCTTGCTCGAGCTCTCGCGCCCAGGCGCGACGCCCGCGACGGGCGATGTCAGCGAGGTCTTTGAGTCGGGGATTCCAGGCTCGCTCCGCGTGCTGGTTGTCGACGACGACCCAGTGTTTGCGCGCCTCGCAGCGCGTGCATGTCAGGTCGCGTTGATCGGCATTCCTGTCTCCGTTGCGCGTGCGAAGAGTGCTGCAGCAGCGCTTGAGAAAATGCGCGGCGTGCCTCCCGATTTGCTCCTTCTCGACTACCGCCTTCCCGATGCGACTGGCTTCGATGTGCTCGCGCAGATGCGTGCAATGGAAGGTGCGCAGCGCAGCAAGGTCGTGCTCATCAGCGGTGAGATGGGCCAGTCGATGCGCTGGAAGTTCTCCTCGCTCGGTGTGCTTGAGTTCCTCGCCAAGCCGATCGATTTCGGCAGCCTGGTGACCTTGATTCATCGCCTCAGCCTTGAGCTTGGGTGGGTCAGCCCACACGCGTAGTGCCACCAGGCGAGGCCTCGCTGCCCGTTGGGGTCCATCGCACGAACAACACGTTGCAATGAAGACAGCAACGCCTTGCTGTGACACAGTCGACGTCGCGTGAATCAATATCAGCCGAACAAGCGTCAACGTGAGATGGAACAAGCGCGCAAGCAGCGCGAGAAAAACGACCGCCGCATGCAGCGTCGCAACCAGGGGCCAGGCGACATCGAAGTCGTCAGCGCCGCGGATTTGCAGCGTGGTTTGCCGAGCGTCGAAGAGGCGATGGCAGCGATCGAGCAGCGCTCGCGCACTGCACACGTCGCATCGTCGATCCCAGCGAAGCTCTTCGTTGGCGGCATCGCGGATGAAGTGACCGAGAAGGAGTTGCTCGCCGAGTTCGAGCGCTTCGGCCCCGTCGCAGATCTCGTCATCATGGTCGACCGTGAGACACGCGCGCGCCGCGGCTTCGGCTTCGTCACGATGGCCAATCGCAAGGATGCTGCGGGCGCGATCGCAGGCCTTGATGGCTACGAGATGAAGGGCCGCAACCTGGCCGTGAACGTGGCGACCGAGCGTCGCTAGTCGCTGTCGCGCAACACGCCTGAAGCAAGCGAAGACGTCGAGCCCAGAAGTGGGTCTCGACGTCTTCGTTTTTGGGCCTCGCGAACAACGCAGCGCGTCGCGAATTTCCCAGCAGGAAAGAACTCAATTCGCATGCAAAGGCTTTCCTGTATTCTGCGACCGTTCCCGCGGGCCCAGTCATGGAGGGCACTGCCTTTGAGGTACTCCCGAAGGTGTCTCCGCGGTGGCCCACGCCAGCTGAACAGCAACGTTCGAACGACGGAGCCTCGATGCGTAAACAGAACCTTCACAAGATCCTCGGCGTCTCGCTCGCGCTCGCGGCGATCCCTGCAAGCGCACCGCTCTTCGGTTGTGACTCGCAGGTCTTCGCCGCGAACACCACGGTCAACGTCACACGGCGCGCAAGCCCAGGCGTGCAGCACATCCGCGATCCCGAGATCGCCGAGGCTGCGATTCCGGCCGCGATTCAACAGTCCGAAGGCTTGCTCATGCTCGCCGGCGACAACCTTGAGCTGCGCTCGTCCCTCGCACGCACCTATGGCTCCTTCGGCTACGGCTTCATGGAAGAGCACATGGAGCAGGCTGAGTTCGACGGTGCCGACGAAGAGGTCATCGAGCATTGGCGCACGCGTGCATCGCTCGCGTACGAGCGCGGACGCGCGGTTGCGATCGAGGCGATGGACAACGAACGCCCCAACGGTGGTGGCTTGCTCGCCGTTCAGCGTCAGGGCCTTGAGGCGTTCACCGCGCACGTCCGCACCTTCGACCGCGTCGAGCACGCGCCCATCCTCTTCTGGGCTGCGTACAACTGGATTCGCTACATCGGCGTGCACCGCGACGACATGAACGCGATTGCCGACGTGCCCTACGTCATCGCCCTTGCCGACCGCGTGCTCGAGCTCGACTCGACCTACTTCGACAACGCACCCGTCGCGCTTCGCGCAGGCCTTCGCGCCGCCGTGCCACGTGACCTTGGTGGCCGCCCCGATGAGGCGAAGGTCGCACTCGACCAGGCCATTGAGCTGACGCATCGCCGCAACCTGCTCTTGCTCGTGACCGAAGCGCGCCTCTGCGCCATCCCACTTCAAGACCGCGCGCTCTATCAATCGCTCTTGGAGGAGGCCATCAACTTCGACCTCGATAGCTACCCCGAGCAATACCTTGCGAATACCCTCGCGCAGCGTCGCGCGCGTCGCTACCTCGCGGAGATCGACAACTTCTTCGATCCTGCAGCGGAGGGTGAAGCAACGCCCGAGAGCAGCGTCGAAGGCGAAACGGATGCGCCTGCTGAAGGCGCCGAGTGAACGTAGGAAAGGAACGAAAGATGAAGTTCAAGCAAAAGGTTGCATCAGTTCTTCTCGGCGCGATGGCCTTGGTCGGCGTCGATGCCTCGCAAACAGGCGCACAGGAAGCGGCTGCCACGCGCACCCTCACCCTCGCCACGCTCGCGCCTCCGGGCTCGACCTGGATGCGCGTGTTCGACGCATGGAATCGCGAGCTTCGCCGTCGCTCCAACCGCACGCTTCAGTTCCGCATTTACGGCGGCGGCGTGCAGGGCGATGAGACCGAGGTCATCCGCAAGATTGGCAGTGGTCGTCTCGACGCAGCCGCAGTTACGGGCACGGGACTCTCGGAGATTCACCGCCCCGCGCTCGTCTTCCAGATGCCGGGCCTTCTGCAGTCCTATGCGCAGCTCGATCGCGCTCGTGAGAACCCGGAGATCGCAGCCGAGATGGCGGCTGGCTTCGAGTCCGCGAACTTCCACCTTCTCGGCTGGGCCGACGTCGGTCAGTCGCGCATCTTCTCGACCCAGCAGACGGTCACGCCCGCCGATTTCGCCTCGCGCCACGTCTGGATTCGTCCGCACGACGCGACGCTCACGGCCTTCTACAACACGGTTCGTTCGAACACGGTGCCGCTCGAGATCTCGGGCGTCCTTGGTGCAATCCAGACGAACCGCGTCGACACGATGGTCGTGCCACCTGTCCCATGCGTCTCCCTGCAGTGGTGCTCACGCCTCACGCACATGACCGACCTCCCGATGACGATCGTCCTTGGCGGCACGGTCATCGGTCGCTCGCAATGGCAGTCGCTCACGGAAGAGCAGCGCACGATCCTCAGCGAGACGGGCACGCAGTTCCATCAGCTCGCGCGCCGCAACCTGCGTCGTGATGAGACGGCAGCGCTTGCCGCAGTCTCAACGAACGGTGGAACGGTTCACCCAGTCACGCCCGCACAGCGCACCGAGTGGGCGCGCGTCGCCACGACCGTCCGCACCGCGCTCGTCGGTCAGATCGCCCCTGAGGCGCTCGTGAACCGCGTCTCGGCCGCTGCAGGTCGCTGAGCCAACCAAGCCCGCACACACGCGGAATGAACGAGGCGCCTTTCGGGGCGCCTTTTTCTTTGTAAGACAACGCTGCGCATCGTGACTGTTGCGTCATGACCGACCTCTCCGCGCTCTACGAAGCCGCAACGGCGCAATACGGCGATGAGCTCTCTCGCCTCGCGCGGGGCTACGAGGCCAACGAGGCGCTGCGACAAGAACTCCTCCAAGAGATCCATCTCGCACTCTGGCGCAGCCTTCCGAGCTTTGGGCATCGATGTGGCCTTCGCACCTGGGTGCATCGCGTCGCGCACAATGTGGGCGCCACGCACGTCCTTCGCGCGCAGAAGGGCGGCAAGCGCGTGCTGATCACCCTCGATGAGGTCGAGGCGACGCTGAGCGACCGCCGGAGCGAGCACGTGCATCAACACCGCGACTCTGCGTCACGGTTGCTTGCGCTCATCCATGGGCTTCACCCGCTCGATCGGCAGTTGATGCTGCTCTACCTCGAGGGGGAGGACGCCACGGCCATTGCCGAAACAACCGGTCTCTCTCCCCCCAATGTCGCGACGAAAATTCATCGCATCAAGAAGGTGTTGAGCAAAGCCCTCGAAGAAGGTGGAAAGCCATGAACGATCAAGAACTACAACGGCTCTGGAAATCCCAACCTGCCCCTCATCGCCCAGTCGACATCGCACGCTTGGCCAATGACTTCGAGAAGTCCGTGCGCAGGCGAACCTTCCGCGAGACGCTCGCGGCGGCAATCATCGTCCCGCTCTGTTTCTGGCTGAGTTTCACGATGCAAAGCGCGATGGGCGTAGGGCTCGGCTTGCTTGGGCTTGGTGTGCTCGTGATGCTCTGGCAGCTGCGTCGCCGCACCACGCGACACGATTCGGAGCTGGGCGTGCCCCTGCTCGCGCACCATCGCCTCCGGCTTCTGCGGGAGCAAACTGCGCTCCGCTCCGCATGGCTTTGGTACCTCGGACCGATGCTGCCGGGGCTCACGCTCTTTCTCGTGGCTTACTTCGTCGAAGTGGCGCCTCGCTCCACGCGTGCGATAGGCATGGGAGTCATCACCGTGGTTCTAAGCCTGGCGACGTTCATCGGCGTCGCGTGGATGAACGCGCGGGCCGCGCGAAAGGTCGGGCTCGAACTGGATGCACTCGACCGGGAAGGTTGATGCAGGACGAAAAAAGGCGAGCCGTGAAGCTCGCCTTTTCTCTATGAACTCAATATTGCAAAAACAATATTGATCGCAGATTCAAATCAGATCTCGAAATCACCCTGCTCGAGGATCTCGTTCACGCGGAACAAGAAGTTGTTGGCAGCGACTCCGTCGACGATGCGGTGATCGTAGGAGAGCGCCATGAACATGACCGGGTGGATGGCGATGACGTCTTCGCCCTCGCGCTCGACCACGACGGGGCGCTTCTTGATCTCACCGATGCGCAGGATGCCGACGTTGGGCTGGCTGATGATTGCGCCGCCCACGAGGTTGCCCTTGCGGCCAGGGTTCGAGATCGTGAACGTTTTGTTGGCAAGGTCGTCGGGGACGAGGTTGCCCGTGCGTGCGCGCTCTGCGACCTGATCGATCGCGCGTGCAAGGCCGCGAACACGAAGCTCATCGGCGTGCTTCACCACTGGCACCACGAGGCCCTCAGGCGTCTCCACCGCGATGCCGAGGTTGATGTCGTGAAGGAGCGCGTAGCTGTCCTCAAGAACGCGTGCGTTGAGCGTCGGGTTCTCGCGAAGGGCGCGCGCGCAGGCTGCGGCGACAAAGGAAAGGAAGGTCAGGCCAATCCCCTCCTTCTTGAGTGCATCCTTGTTCTTCTCGCGAAGGAGGTGCGTCTTGTGAAGGTCGCACTCGGCGAAGGTGACGACGTGCGGGGCCGTCATCTTCGAGAAGACCATGTGGTCGGCGATGATGCGACGGCGACGGTTGTAGGGGACGATCTTGTCGCCAGGCGCCGGGTTGTAGGGCGGGAGCTTGAAGTTGCCCTGGCCATTCAAGATCTTGAAGACCTCGGGCAGGGTGCCCGTGAAGCCGGTGACAGCGCCTGCGCTGGAGGGACGGATCGGTGCGGGCGGCA
Source organism: Sandaracinaceae bacterium (assembly GCA_044373065.1). Classification (GTDB taxonomy): domain Bacteria; phylum Myxococcota_A; class Polyangia; order Polyangiales; family Sandaracinaceae; genus JAFLCL01. The sequence goes on along the minus strand of JBILQT010000039.1, from coordinate 18,792 downwards.
GAGGAGCAGGTGCCGCTGCGACAGGTGCGGGTGCCGCACCACGAAGCACGTCCTCGTGAAGGACCACACCACCGCGGCCTGAGCCCTCGACGTTCGCGAGGTCGACGCCCATCTCGCGCGCAAGCTTGCGCGTGGCAGGCGATGCGGGCGGGGCAGCCTTCGTTTCCACCACAGGCGTTGCGACGGGCGCGGGTGCTGCGGCTGCGGCAGGACCAGCCGAGGCGGTTGCGCTCTCGTCGATGATCGCGAGGTCGCCGCCCACAAGAACGGTCGTTCCTTCCACTGCGAGAATCTTCACCACGACACCACCGACGGGCGCTGGAATCTCGCTGTCGGTCTTGTCGGTCAGGATCTCGACAACGGGCTGCTCACGCTCAATGCGCTGGCCTTCGCGCACAAGCCATTTGCCCACGGTGCCTTCGAGAACGCTTTCGCCGAGGGGGGGCATTTTCACCGTCGTCGTCATCATTCCTCCAGAAGCGCGACTTGCGCGCATCACGTCAATTCGCCGCGAGCGAGAAGGCTCGGTGCGGCGCGGTCGTATCATCCGCAGGCAGCCCTTTCAACGCATGGATCGCGGGAACTTTTTCAGAAGGGACAGGGAGCGGTACCCGGAGCGGGCATGTCATCATCCGCGGCGGAGACCGCATGGCGAACCTCGAAGATCACGCGATTCAACGGGACAAGGGCTTCATCGTGAAGCTTGTGGTCGCGCTCATCATCGGCACGTTGGCAGGCATCTGGGCGATGCAGCAGCTCACATCCGATCGGACGGCGACCACAGGCGCCTCGATGTTTGGCTACACGACCGGCGCGCCCGCTTCCGAAGCACCAGCACCAGTGCAAGGCCACTGAGCGCGGCAGCGAGGGTTCCGTGTCCCTCGGAGCGGCCTGCGCGACACCCGCAATCGCCTCGAAGGCCGGGGGCACGACCCGCATCGGGACCGCGTGCGTCCGTGTTGGCATCGAGGCCACGTGCGTCCACCGATGCATCGCGCGTGGACATGCTTGCATCGGGTGTTGCGCACTGCGTGATGCGGAAGCTCAGCCAGACCTCGGGGCCAAACCAAACGCGTGATTCATCGACCAGGCGCCAGGTCGTGCGCTGCACCCCAAGTGTGGTCGGTGTTGTCCCGCGGAAGACAAACGTCGCGCGTCCACCGGGCGGCACCGTGCTTGTTGTCGTGTCGTTGAGCGACATGCGCGTGACGCCAACAAACGCATCGCTTGTGTCGCCAGGGACGCCAAGACGCACTGCGCCTCCGAAGCCGCGCGGCGAGAGATCGTTGATGTCGCTCCAGGCGACGAGGCCGGTGTTCTCGAGCTCGAACTGAAACGTGATGGGCGCGCCCGCGCAGGCGGTGTGTTGCGCCTCGCCTGTCATGTCGATCGGGGCATCGGTGCTTTGACCGACGAAGCGCGCATCGAGACAGCCCGCGTCGCCCCCGCTGCAATCGTCGTCGAGGCCGTTGCCGCACACCTCCATCGCGCCGGGCCTGACGGCTGCATTGCGATCATCGCAATCGCCTTCGTCTGTCGGCACTCCGTCATTGTCTGCGTCGCAGACATCATCAACGCCGATGGCGCGTACGACGCATCGACCTGGCCCGCACTCTTCGACCGTCTGCATCCCATCGACGCATCGACGACGCGTTGTGCCCTCGCAGTTGAAGAGCGCATACCAGCCCGGAGGACAGGACGCGGCGCCATCGCAGGTGGGCCCAGGCAGGCCGCGATGTGGGCCCTGTTCTGTCCAGCGAGAGGCGATTGCGCTGCATGGCCCGTTGAATGGATCGAATGCAGTGCCGCCCGAGCGCGGCTCGAAATGAAGGTGCGCACCGGTCGTGCAACCACTCGATGCGATCTGTCCGACGACTTGCCCGCAGGTGACGGTATCGCCCACGCGTACACGCACGCTGCCCTGCCGCATATGCCCGTAATAGGTGCGAATTCCACCACCGTGATCGATCGCCACGAAGTTGCCGAAGCCACTGCCAAACCCAAGGCCGCAGCGCGCATCCGCACCGGCTGCGGGGCAGCTCGTGCAGCGATCGTAGAAGCCATCCATCGCCGTGACGACCGTGCCCGCAGCGGCCGCGACGACATCGTGCCCTGCATCGATCGCAGCAAGGCCACCGCGCAAGCTGAAGTCTGAGCCGCGATGGCCGTTGTAGGTCGAGGTGCCGCAGTTCCAATCCTGCTGCCCGCTGCTCGCGTCTTGGTCTTTGTAGAACCAGTTCGCGATGCATGTGTCACAGGCGACGGGACGCCGAAACTGTTGGGCCCACGCATGCGCGGGCAAGGCCGCAAGGAGAAAGACCAGGAGGGCTTGAAGCGTGCGCATCATGGGGCTCCTGAGGTGAGCTGAAAGCTGTGCGTCTGCCCCGCAGCCAACCAACGAACCGAGTCGCCCTCGAACTGAATCGGTGTCTCGGGAAGGGGCGTCATCTCGCCCAAATCCATGCCCGTGCGCAGCAAGCAATTGGTCAGGCAGCGCTGGCGCATGCTGCCATCCACCGAGCTCACCCAGACGCCCGCGATGCCACCATTGACGCCACCCACAAAGGCGATGCGTCGATGCGAGCGCGTCGCTTCGAGCGCGATGGCGCCGATCGAGACGAGGCCTGTCGCGGCTTCCACGCGACCGCCTTCGGTGTCGACCACGATGAGCGCTTGTTCATCGAGAGGACGCGACGCGACCCAGGCTGCGTGCGCACCATCCGCAGAGACGACAGGCGCCACGATGACACCTTGGTCGATGACGTTTCGTGTCTCGCCTCGCACCATTTCCAGCGCGCCATCGGGACGAAGCACGAGCGCACCGCCTTGAAATGCAACACCTCCAAGCGCCTCGCCCGGAATCGGATGCGTGCCCTCCGCAGTCTCGTGCGCGAGCGTCACAACGGAGGGCCCATCGCCTCCCTCGGGGGGTGTCGAGCGCTCCGTCTGAACGACAACACGCTCAGGCGTTGCAATGGGCGCTTCGTTCACGCGCACCTCCGAGCACCCCCAAAGGCCAAGCAACGCGAGGGAAGAGAGCGTTTTGCGCATGATCACCATGGTAACCTCGAATGCCCAACGCATGACGCGCGTCAGAGCGTGCATGGTTATCGTAAGGCCGGAGCCAATGATGCGTGTAGCGAGTGTCTTGATCTGTGCGGTCGCGATGTTGGCGCTCTGGGCCATGCCTGGCCGTGCGCGCGCCCAGGATGCGGCTGTGGGCGAGGTGCTTGAGTTCTCGCGCTGCGTGACCGAGCACCACACGCACCTGACGCGGCTGGCGCGCATGATCGAGGAGGCGCAGGCGCGCACCAACTCAAGCGATGCGGCCGTGGCCCGCGATGCACGCGAGTCCATCGCGACGCTTGTGCACCGTGTTCACGAAGTGCGCGGACATCTTGAGCAGTGCATCCGCGATGCGAACATCCCCTCGCAGCCTGGTGCGGAAGTCGTGCGCACGACCGAAGCTCCGACAGGACACGAGGCCTCGGTCGCAGGGAGCGGCGGCACGGTGAGCGTGATTCACCCGGCCGAGTCGATTGCCGAGCATGTGCGCGTTGTCCGCGGTGAGCGCGTGGATGGCACCGGCACAGTGCCTGCCGAGGATCTGCGTCGCAGCGTGCGCGCCTACGTCGGCGGAGGGGTCGAGCAGTGTTACGACGCCTACCTCGACCGCGTGGGTGTCGCGAACGGCGAGATTGAGTTCACCTTCGCCGCCGTCGACGGTCAGATTCGCGAAGTGCGTGTGGAGCGCGCGAGCTTTGATGCGGCCATGCGAACCTGCGTGACGCGCGCGGTGCACGGTATGTCGCTCGCACACACAAGTGGACGCAGCGTGTTCAGCTACGTACTCGAAGTCGGCGGCTGATCACTCGGCCTGTGTCAGCGGCCGCGCAGACGTAGGCGCCTCGATGCCCAGGAGATGCGCGAGCGTCGAGGAAACGCGGGCTTGTTCCACGCGCGTTTCAACACGCGCATGCGCAACGCCAGGGCCTGCCACGAGCACAGGGACTTCGCGGTCGTAGTCGAAGGGCGAGCCGTGTGCCGTGCCTGTCGTGCCTGGTGAGTCATCGCAAACGCTGCCGGAGGAAGGCATCACGTAGACATCGCCCGGCGGGTCGCTCGTGATGCTCAAGCCCACGGCATGCATCGCTTCATCCTCACTTGCTCGAAGCTCGGCGGCGCGATGTGCGTCGACAACGATGCCCATCCCAGGGCGCGCCGAGACATAGGCCAAGGTCGCTTCCATCGCGCGTGCACGCAGCGCTGGGTCCATGCGTACGCTGTCTGAGAAGGTGATGTAGGGGACGACCCAAGCATCGACCCAGCCGCCCTCTCGCACACCGAGCGTGGCATCGAGGTGCGCGCGAAGAAGCGGCAACGCTTCAGCACTCGACCAACGCACGTGCGTCGGCAAGCCATGTTGCGCTGCGCGCTCTGGAAGGGGTGCGACGCCATGATCACTCGTCAGCACGACGGCGATGTCCATGCGCTCACTGAGCGCTGCGAGGAAGCGCCCAACCTCGCGATCGCTGCGGATGAGGTTGTCGCGCGCTTCCCATGATTCCGGGCCAAATCCGTGGCCGACGTAGTCTGTGCTCGCGATCGAGACCGAGAGAAAATCCGTCACCTCGTCTTCGCCGAGATGCTCCTGCACGACGGCCTCGCGTGCGAGCTCGACCAAGAGTTCCGTCGAGGAGGGTAGTGAGAGAAAGGCGTCGATCTCCGTCAGGCCATTTGCATCATGTGGAAATATTGGCGTAAACCCATAGCTGCCTTCGCCGGGGGCATCGTCGGGGCCCAGCTCGTCGTAGGCGCGCAGCGGCTCCCAGACGCGTCGATAGGACTCCCACGGATGCGCGAGCGCGAAGGCTTGTACCCAGGCGGGCAGCTCAGTTCGAAACTGCGTTGAGGTCGTGAAGCCACCTGCGAGCGCGTCGAACCAGAGCGTCAACGTGGGGTGATGGCCGCCTGGCGGAAGCGTGCTGCGATCCTTCATCCCGAGCGCGACGATGCGTGCCTCGGGGTGTGTGCGGTAGAGGATGTCGGCCACGCCTTCTGCGCGCATCGCATCAGGCGAACCAAACGCATCGGGGCGATTCACGATCGTGTGCACGCCATCATCGAACGACGACACACGCGCTTGCCTTGCGCGATCCCAGACGCGATTCGAAGGCACGCCGCTCTCCGAAGGGCTCGCGCCCGAGACGATCGCCGCATGCCCCGGCGCCGTGAATGTGCCCGCATACGCGTAGTGCGCGCGCTCCACATGAAGGCCGCGATCGCTGATCCAACGCACGGCCCCTTCGGGCGAGAGCGAGTCCTCGTGAAGCTCAAGCACCCAGCTCGCGAGCTGATCGTAGACAACGAGCACGACGAGCCTTGGACGCGTTGTGATCGCTGGCGTCTCCGTGCGTGGCGCGCTGCCTCCGCATGAACTCGAAGCGATCGAGGTGAGCGCGAGTGTCGTGAGCAGGGAACGACGCAGTGCGTAATGCATAGGCCTCGCATGATGATCGTTCTTTCGCGCTAGCGAAACCAACGCGCGAATTGCTACTCAGCACTTGCCGCTCAATCGCTTGCGCGATTGCGCAGTTGGGGCCCTCCGGGCACCCAAACCCCGTAAAGCAACTTCAGTCGGTCGATGACTCGACCTCCCTCAGGCCTGCATGCCCACCTTCGACGAACTTCGCCAGCACCTTCGTGAGATCGAGACCCTCGACGGCATTCAAGGGACGCTCGGTTGGGATGAATCGACCTATATGCCGAAGAAGGCCTCGGCCTTGCGCGGCTCGCAGATGGCGCTGCTCTCACGCCTCGCACACGAACGTCGCACCGATGCGCGCATCGGCGGTTGGCTTGAGGCGCTCGATGTGAGTGACCCGACGCAGGCGGCGTGTGCGCGCAATCTCGGTCGCGTCTACCGACGCGAGCAGCGCGTGCCGAGCGATCTCGTCGAGCGCATCGCGAAGGCCAAGAGCGATGGTTTTGCCGCCTGGCTTGAGGCGAAAGAAAAGTCGGATTGGGCGTTGATGATGCCCGCGCTTCAGACCTTGCTCGACCTCTCGATCGAGCGCGCCAAGGCCATCGACCCAAAGAAGCATCCCTACGAGGTGCTGCTCGAAGAGTACGACCCAGGCACGACTGTTGAGGGCCTCCGCGCGATGTTCGCGCGCCTTCGTGATGGGCTTGTTCCGATGATCGAGGCCATCTCGAAGGCCCCGCAGCTTCCGCGCATTGACGATGCGTTCGCACTCGATGCGCAGTGGGAGTTGAGCCGTCAGGTGGCCGGTGCACTCGGCTTTGATTTCGAGGGCGGAAGGCTCGATCGTTCGGAGCATCCCTTCTCGAGCGGACAAGGCGAGGGCGATGTCCGCATCACCGCGCACCTCAAAGAGAAGGATCTTCTCGGGGGCCTCGGCGGGACGATTCACGAGACCGGTCACGGCCTCTACGAGCAAGGCCTTCCGCATGCACTCGCAGGCACCACCGTGCGCGAGGCCGCAAGCTACGGGCTGCACGAATCGCAGTCGCGCTTCTGGGAGAACACGATCGGTCGATCGCTTCCCTTCGCGCACTTCCTCTCAGGTCTCACCGAGAAGGCACTCGGCAAGAAGCTCGACGCTGAGTTGCTCTACCGCGCGCAGAACCGCGTGGAGCGCAGCCTCATCCGCACGCAGGCTGATGAGGTCACCTACAACCTCCACATCATCGTGCGCTTCGAGGTGGAGCTCGCCCTCTTCGAGCAGACACTCAAGCTCGAAGATGTGCCGCGCGTGTGGAACGAGAAGTACGCGCAGTACCTCGGCATCACACCGCCGAACGATGCGAAGGGTTGCCTTCAAGACGTGCACTGGTCGGCCGGCCTCTTCGGATATTTCCCGAGCTACACGCTTGGCAATCTCTTCGCGGCAAGCCTCGGCGCGCAGATGCAGAAGGACTTGCCCGAGATGTGGAGCGCTGTGGAGCGCGGCGATTTCAGCGCACCGCTCGCATGGCTCCGCAAGCACATTCACACGCAGGGTCACGCACTGGAGGCGCCCGAGATCGTGCGCGCTGCGGTCGGCGAACGCGATCACGTCGAGGACTTGCTCGCGTATTTGTGGACACGCGTCGGTGGGCTCTACGGCGTGAAGCGCGCGGGCTGATCGGCCTCAGGGCGGGACATGGGACTCAACTATTCGTTCGAGTTGATCATCGGCTCGAACCAAGTCGACGAACTCCTCTTGGCGTTGGCAGAGCGACTCTGCCGCAGTGATGCTGAGCGCTTGTTCGCGGCGCTGCCCTGGTGTCCGAACGAGGATGTCGAGCTCGTGTGGGGAAGTGGCCCGCCGTCGCGCGAGCGAACCGGAATTCTCGGCTTGCACGATGACCCGTTCGGCACCGTCTCCATGGTGTTCACACCAGACGAGGGGCTTCTGGCCTACGACCGAGAACGCCCTTGCGAACGGCAGGAAGGAAAGCTTCGCGTTGAGGGCGTCCGTCTCCATCTCGACGTCGGTCTCGAGTTTGCGGTGCTGCGGGCCACGGCGGTCACGAGCCCTGTCAGTCGCGCCTTCCGCGACTCCGCAAGCGTGCGTCAGTCCTTCGTTGAACTCGCGCAGGCCACCTCGGCGCATGCGCTCTTCTTCGATCAGGAGGAGCGAACTTGGACATGTCTGCATCCGATGAAGAGCGAGTTCCACTGCCTCTACAAGGATAGCTACGCTTCGAGCGACTTCCGTTATCTGCGCACCGACCACTACGCCTACGAAGTGTTGGTCATCATCGGCCAATGACTGGGCTCGCGTTCGAATCTGCACTGTGAGCAAGCCGGGAAGGCTTGCACCGCGCGTTGAGTATCTTCGCGCCATGAGTGCCTCGATTTGGTCTGGCTTTGGCGCGCTGCCGCGCGTCGTCGGCGCGCGTGAGCAGCTCGCGGTGCTGCACGGAGAGAGTGCTGTGCTCACGGTTGTGGAGCGCGCCTCAGAGCAGGCGCAGCACGTGCAGCTCGGGGTGCCTTCACACCACGTGCATGTCTCGCAGGGCTACGGGGCGATGGCTGCAGTGGCCGATGCGAAGTCGACTTGGGTGATCGATCTCGCAAGCGGTGCAATCACGGAGCATGCGCAGGTCTCGCGCTCGCTCGTCAGTGTGGGCGAATGCATCGTCGCGCTCGACTACGCCGCACACGCGCTCGGCGTGTTCGACCGCAACGGCTACACGCCGATCCGGAGCGTGGCGCCCTACGCGACATTGCATGGCGGCACCGAGCAACTCGCGTTGGTTGAATCCGCAGGTGAGCTTGTGGCCTTCGACCTGCGCACACAGCAGCCACGTTGGACCAAGCGCACGGCAGGTCACCACAGCGTGCGTGTGGAAGGCGCGCACGTGCTCGTCGCGCAGCGCTGTGAGGGCCGCGATGGGCCGAGCACGGAGTTCACCCTCTTTGCGATCGAGACGGGTGCGTTGCTTCATGCGTGGCGCTGGGCCGGTCACACATGGGACCCAACTTGCTGCGGTGCGTATGTCGGCGCGGTGATGCTGCATCCCGAGCGTCCGTCTGAGCTGCGCGTCTTGCATCACGGCGATGCGACGAAGACACATGCGGCACCGCTCACGATCACGCCCGGGATGTCGACCTCGCGGCGTACCCCGGCAGCGATCGCGCTCTCCACCGGCGTCTTTGCGAACGTCGTCCTCGATCTACAAAAAGAGGGTCGCGAAGGCTTCGTGCGCATCGGCGAAGGCTTAGGAAGGCTCGACGAAGCACATCTGGAGCTTCCCGAAGCCGAGTGGCGCTGGCCGCGAAATCACGAGCGCGAGTCGAGTTGGGTGAGTGCAGACGGACGCGTGTTGCTCATGCCCTCGCGCATCGAGCGCGAGCTCACGATCCTTTCGCGGGGCGTCTCGCAGGCGAGCCACGCACCTGAGACGAGCGCCCCCTGGATGTTGGGGCCGCGCCGCGCGATTCACTTTGAGCCAACGTTCGCGCGTTGGCTGCCGCGTGTGCGTGCGAGCGAGGCGGGCATGAAGCCCAACGGCTCGTTTGCGGAGGGCATGCGCGCGCTTGCGACGATCGCCGAGCGGCATGACGAGAATGCTGTCTTTCGAAGGCAGATGACGCATATCGATCTCGAGCTTGTGCTCGCCTGGGCCGAGCGCTGCGACGAGATCGCCTGGCTTGAGTTCACCGCGCAGCGCTACTTCGTGCTCCTGCGCAAGACCGATGACCCTGACTTCTACGCACTCGATCTCGAAGCGGATGCGCCGCGCATGGTGCGCATCTCGGCACAGGACCGAGGAAGCATTCACGTCGCGCACGCCTCGCCTCAGGCGCTCTTCAGGGCACGCGCTGAGTTCGTGAAAGATGTCTTCGACGATGACGCTTCCCTGTGTGGCGCGATGGATGATTTCATCGCCTCCCTCGCATGAACACGCGCCTCCTTCTCTTCATCTCCGTGCTCGTGTTCGGATGGACGGGCGTGCTCGTTCGCGAGCCCGATCGCGCACACGCTGCCGCATCGCATGACCGACCAAGACTGCCTCTGGGGCCCCTTGGGACGATCCGACCGCGCACGATTCCACGGAGTGAGCGCATTCAGTTTGTGCTCATGGGGATGGACACAACGCCGCATTGGGAGCAGCGCGGCTTCGAGAATTTGTTCGAGCGGATCAACGTGCGCAGGCCCGAGGGCGCGCCCGCCAACAGCTACACACTCTTCATCGGCACAGGCGGCTTTCAGTTCGATGAGACGTCGCGTCGGCTGACTGCGGAAGAGGAGCGCTATCGCGGCGTGCTGCCGCGCCACAACCCGGTCTTCGACTATGCCGAGAGCCTCGAGGAGATCCACGGCAAGGCCGAGAATGTGCGTCGCCTTGATCGCCTCGGGGTGGAGATTGGCTCGCATACGGTGCGGCATGAGCACGGTGAAGAGTGGGATCGCGAGCGCTGGGATTTCGAGTTCGCCGATCACCAGCGCATCCTCACGCTCAATGGTCTCCCGCAGCCCGTTGGCTTTCGCGCACCCTTCCTCGGTCGCAACGAGGCGATGTACCAAACCCTCAGCGCACGACACTTCGCGTATGACGCCTCGGAGCCAAGCAACTCGCATCGCTGGCCGCATCGCTATCCCGGCACGAACGTGTGGATGTTCGGCATCCCGAGCGTGCCCTTCGAGGGCCGTGATCGGCCGGTGCTCTTCTTCGACCTGAACATGGAGGCGCGCCTTCGCGCAGCCGCGGTGGCCTCGGGTGTGGAGGGCGAAGAGGCCATCGTGGCGTGGATGAACGAGCGCTATTGCCGCATGGGCTACAACGCGTTTCGACAGCGCTACCGCACGAGCCGCGCGCCCTTTTTGGTCAGCGGACACGGTGGCTTTCGCGAGCCCATCACGCTCTTGATGCGTCACATCTGCCGCATGCCCAACGTGCGCTGCTCGACCTTCCGTGAGGCCGCCGAATACATGAGCGCGCACCCAGATATGGAAGACGCGTTTTGACGGAAGCCGAGGCTTGTCCGAGTCGCTGGGAGAGCCTCTTTTCTCCCTTCGCGCGCGTGACTTCCTCCGGTCGCTACCTGCCTGAGATCGACGGCCTGCGCTTCATCGCGATCAGCATCGTCTTCCTCCAGCACTTTCAGCAGGCACTTGTCTCGACCGCGCCGCGCGAGTCGCAACCGGGCTCGCTTTGGGTGCTCGAAAACTCACACGTGGGTGTCGAGCTCTTCTTTGTGCTGAGTGGCTTCATTCTCGGCCTGCCCTTTGTGCTGGAGCAGACGCGCAACGAGGCAAAGGTGAGCCTGCGCGCGTATTTTCTTCGGCGCCTGACACGCCTTGAGCCGCCCTACATCCTCAGTCTCATCCTCTTTGCGGCCTATCGCGTCTATCACCCACTCGTGCCCGTCGAGCCCACCAAGGTGCTGGAGCATGCACTTGCGAGCCTCTTCTACGTGCACAACTGGACGCACGGCCCCTGGCATCCGCGCGCGATCAACACGGTCACTTGGTCCCTCGAGATCGAGGTGCAGTTCTACGTGCTCGCACCCCTCTTCGCGCTCGTCTTTCGGTGGCCTGCAGCGGTGCGAAGGATCGTGATCGTTGTGGTGTCCGCACTCGCCTCGTTGGTCGCCACCAAGCTGCAGTGGCCGATGAGTATCCTCCAGTTTTTACCATATTTCGGCATGGGATTTATTCTTGCGGATCTGCATGCCGCGCGCTGGCGCCGGGCGCTCGATGCGAAGCACCTCGATAGGTTTGTCTGGGATGGCGTCAGCCTCGTCTCGGCCTTTCTCGCTGTGATGTTCTCGTGCACGCGTGGCATCCCGACCGACCACACCCTCCTCGCCTTCCTGCTCTTTCTCTTCGCGTTCTCGTCGATGCGATCGCGCTGGGTGCGGGCCTTCCTCCAGAGCGCGCCCATCCGGACGATTGGCGGGATGTGCTACTCGATCTACCTGCTGCACTGGGTGCTGCTCTGGGTCGCCTGGCGCTGGCTTGCGATAACGCCCAGCGCTGCAAACCCATGGCAAACGCTGACGATGGGCGCCCTGCTCTTCCTCGCGTTGATGCCCGTGTTCGCGCTCTACTTTGTGCTCGTCGAGAAGCCCTGCATGCGGGCGGGTTGGTGGCGCACAGAGAGGGTGAAGCCGACTGCGACGTAGACGATGTCTGCGATGCGAATCGCGTACAGTTCGCGCATGCCGATCTTGGTCACGGGTTTCCCCACGAGCTTTCTCGCGACACGTGTGGTGCGTCATCTCTTGCTTGAGGGCGCAGAGGAAGTGCGCTGCATCGTGCCGCTGCGTTTCATGGAGCGCGCGGTCGAGCTGAAGGCTGAGTACGAGAGCGATGTGCGTGGGCGCCTTGTGCTCATGGAGGGCGATGTGACCTCGCTCGATATGGGCCTCTCGGGCCTTGAGTACGGCGCGCTGACCCGCGAGGTGCGCATCATCCATCACTGTGCTGCGGCCACCTATCTGGGTGTGGAGAAGCAGGTCGCGCAGCGGCTCAACATCGAGGGTACGCGCGAGGTGATCGAGCTTGCGGAAGAGGCGCGTGGTCTTCAGCGCTTGGTGCATTGGTCGACGGCGCTTGTGCATGGCTCGCGTCGCGGTGTGGTGCGTGAGAGCGAGCTTGTGCGAAGCCAGTTCCGTAACGTCGTGGAGGAGACGCGCTTCCGTGCGGAGGAGCTGATTCAGGGCGCGATGAAGCGCGGTGTGCCGTGCACGATCCTGCGTCCTTCCATTCTCGTCGGAGACTCGAAATCCGGTGAAATTGACCGGTTTGAGGGCCCTTACCTGCTCATCCTCTTGATGCTCGCAACGCCGGTAGACATGCGCGTGCCGCTGCCGGGTCGCGGTGAGGTCTCGCTCAACCTCGTGCCCATCGACTACGTGCTGCAGGCAGGCTTTGCGATCGCGGAGAACCCGCGCTCACTCGGGCGCACGTTTCATCTCGTGGACCCGCGCCCCGCGACCGCACGCACGGTCTTTGCTCGCATCGCACATGCCCTCGGCAAGCCCTCACCACGCGGCTCACTTCCAACGCAACTCGCGACTGCCGTGCTGCGCACTCCGGGCCTTGAGCGCATCGCGCATGTGCCGCGCACCTTCCTCGAACAGCTCGCCGTCGAGGTCACCTACGACGATGCGAATACGCGTGAGCTGCTCGTCGACTCAGGCATTCGCTGCCCGGCCTTCGAGCAATATGCCGACAGCATGGTGGACTACGTCCGGCACCAGCAGATCAAGTCGAAGGAGCCCTTCATCGCGCCGCCCGAGATCGATGATGACCCGACGTTTGATCCGCTGAGCTAAACAGAAACGCATTGATCCTGGATCAATGCGTTTCTGTTTAGTCGCGAAGCGGAGTTGGGAGGGGGACCCGATCTGGCTTTGCCAGGCGGGGGAGGGCCTGCATCAGGCCCTCAGTAAATCAACTGAACTGGATCGCGGTCTCCGCGAAACAGTTTAGGGAGCCGAATCCACGCGAATCGGACACTCAAGACGCCGGACCGTAACCCTGGTTGAACTTCGAACGACTGCCGTCAACTCGCCGCCCTCGCAGTCCGAGATGCGAACTTTGGTCGCGCCCGCAGTCGCTAGCCTTAGCGGCAGACTCGGAGCCGCGCAGGGAGTACTACTTCCGGACGGAAGCGCCTGAAGGTAGGCGCCCGTGGCGTCCGTCCAGGCGAGCAGGACGTCGGTTCCGACACCACTCCCCAACGCAACCGAGGTCGCCGGAACGCCTGTCGCGGTGTTTCGATAGCCGCCAGCTAGGAAGCGGGGGCCATCATCGGAGGTCGTAAACAGCACCTCCCCTTGCCGCGCCAAGGCGACGTCGTTGCCGAACGTGGAACCTGGCGCGGGTCGCACATCTGCCGAGAGGCAGGCCAGGGTTAGACGTGGGCTGTCGAACATTGGAACGGGCGAGGCCGAATACAAAACGGCACGCATCCCTCCATAGGAGACGCCGACCGCGACCCGCGCGTAACAGTCCGGCGAAGCCGCGATGTCGAGCGAGTTGATACCCGTGGCCGGGATGCTCCATGACACAGGTGCGCAGGTGCTTGCCGTGAGCACAGGACCGGTCGTGAACGTCGGGGCCGGACCTATCAGCTGCAGCCCTGCCGTGCCGAAGCTCGCATACCAACCTCGCGTGCCTGCCAGGAATTGGGCGCTCGAAGGAACACGCGGGACAGGTGCCCCTGTGGTCCAGGAATGCGTCACACCGGCCACCGCGAAGAGACCGTAGTCGACGGGCATGGTTGGGTCCGTGTGTGGGCCGTTCTCGACGCTTGCAGCGATGGTGGAGTGAAGCCCCGCTTCCCTGCGTGGGACCCAGCCGGAGGCACGCGTATAGCGAAGGTCGATGGTGCCGAACGCACCGCCCGCGATGATGACGGAGTCGCCCGATGCAGAGACATCGATGTCGTCCACTTCCCCCGTGAGCGACCAATCGGGTGATGGGACGAACGCATCTGGCGTGAACGCATCGCGACCTGCGTCCATCGAGGCAAACGCATCGTGGCCAGCGAACGCGTCGATCCCTGCATCCACAAGAAGGCCGGTATCCGTCTCGGCGAATGCATCCCTTGTCACGACCGCATCCTCGTCGTCGCGCGCATCGAGCGTGGGAGCATCGATCGAGGCATCGACGGACGCATCGCGCGCATCCGCTTCATCCGCATCGAGGGCCTCACCCGAGTCGGCCGGTCTATCGTCGAGGATAAGCCCGCAGCCGCTGAGGCTCACGGACACGCTGACGGACACACTGACTGCAGCGAAGATAAGTTTCATCATTCGAGCATGCGCACACTCTGGTGAAGTGCGCACCATCCACGCGGATCGGTTGGAGTAGGCTGGGGAGATGAAGGTTGAGCGGGTGTACGAGCGGCCCCATGCGCTCATGATCCAGTCGGGCAATTTGGCACTCGTCGGCTGGCGCGATACGCCGAACTACGAGGATGTGATCGCCTGGCATCAGTTCGGAAAAGCACTGGCGCGCGAGTTCCCAGAGGGCTCGGCCTGCATCGATCTGGTCATCCGCGGGACGCCGAATTTTAGCGACGACGTGCGTCGCGCCTCCGTCAAGATGGCCGCCGATCCGCACGTCTTTCCGCTCGCTTACGCGCACATCATCGTCCTGCCGGGCTTTGCCGGGACAGCCGTGCGCTCGTTCATTCAGACCGTGATCACGCTCTCGCGTACGCCCTCGCCCTCCAAGGTCTTTGGGGATGCCAAGAGTGCATCTGTGTGGCTCGCGCCAAAGATGCGCCCCGTGATGGAGGAGGCTGCGGTGGAGAAGACGATGCGTGAGTTCGAGGCGACGCTCTCCAGGTAGGTGCGACGCGTCTTCCCAAGGGAGAGCCATCGTGCGAGACGTTGCGCGATGACTGAAGTCGACGCGGTACGCCCCATCCAAGCGCGCAAAGAAGAAGTCCCGAGCGACTTCGATGATGTGGCAACGACCTACGATGTGCTCACGGGGATGAACCCTGGCTACCACCGGCATCTCCGCTTGAGCGCCGCGCGACTTGGGGCGCCGCCGAAGGGACGCATTCTCGACCTCTGCTGCGGCACGGGCATCTCCACCGATGCAGTGCGCACGGTCTATCCCGAGGCGGAGATCACGGGGCTCGATGCGAGCCGCGGCATGCTGGAGGTTGCGCGGACCAAGAAGGTGCTGGGCGACATTCGCTGGGTGCACGGCAATGCGATGGACCCGCGCGCGGCCGGCATCGAGGGTGAGTTCGATGCGATCTTGATGGCCTATGGCATCCGCAATGTGCCCGATGCGGATGTGTGCGTCTCACGCCTGCTCGACCTGCTCAAGCCCGGCGGGACCATCTGCTTTCACGAATACAGCGTGCGCGACTCGCTTCGTAAACGCCTTCTGTGGGATGCGGTTTCGTACGGCATCATCATCCCAGGCGGCTACTTCGCAGGCGGCTCCACCAAGATCTATCGCTACCTGCACGAGAGCGTTCGGCACTTCGATGGCGTGCGCGAATTCGAGAATCGACTGCGTCGTGCGGGCTTCATCGATGTGCACACCGAGCCGATGGATTTCTGGCAACGGGGGATCCTCCACTCGTTCCTCGGCAAGAAGCCGTAGGATGCGCCGCATGCGAATTGGGCCGCTCGCTCTGCTTTGTCTCGCCTCCGTCTGCGCAAGCGCATGCGGACGCATCGGCTACGCACACACGCCGGATGCAGGGCTCGACGCAAGCGCACCCGATGCAGCGTTGGATGCCTTCACACAAGACGATGCCTTTGCGGAGGATGCGTTCACGCTCGCCGATGCAGGTGTCGATGCGCCAAGCGACGCTGGTGTGGATGGCGGGCCCGACGCGTTTGCGCTCGTCGATGAGTGCTTGGTTGGCAATGGTGGATGCAGTGCCGACGCGACGTGCACAGACCTACCCGTCGGTCGTCTTTGCCAATGCCTTCCGCGCTTCGCGGGAGACGGTGTCGTGTGCACTGCCCTGCCACCCGCGATCCCGAGCGTGGAGGCATTCGTCAAAGCATCGAACTCGGGCTTCTCGGACTATTTCGGTCGTTCGATCGCGCTGAGTGCCGACGGAAATACCCTTGCGGTGGGTGCGAATTACGAGGATGGGTCGAGTGCACTCATCAACGGACCGGACAACGACGATACGAGCGTGGCTGGTGCCGTCTACGTCTACCGACGCGTCGCAGCGACCTGGATGTTCGAGGCCTACGTCAAGGCGGACAACCCGGGCGCAAGCGATGAGTTTCGCGTTGCACTCACGCTCAGCGCGGACGGAAACACGCTCGCTGTTGGCGCGCGCGATGAGGACGGATCTGCCTCCGGCGTGGGCGCACCACCCGACGATGCAGGCACCGATTGCGGCGCGGTCTACGTCTACACAAGAAGCGGAAGCACGTGGTCGTTCGAGACCAGCATCAAGGCGAGCAACACCGGAAACGACGATGAGTTTGGTGCGTCGCTCGCGCTCAGTGGCGATGGACAAGTGCTCGCGGTCGGCGCGCGTTTGGAGGACAGCCAAGCAACATTGATCGATGGGACGCCCAATGAAGATGCGACCGATAGCGGTGCTGTCTATGTCTACCGACGCGCTCCTGTGGCCGCCGGATGGCGCATCGATGCCTTCATCAAAGCAGGCGAGACGAGCCCGTTTGATGAGTTTGGCAATGCGGTCGCGCTCAACGAGGACGGCTCGGTCTTGGCCGTAGGTTCGCACCTCGAAGACAGCAACACGACGGGTGTGGGCGCAGGTTACAACGACCTCGCCACGGGCAGCGGCGCTGTCTGGGTCTATCACCACACCGCAGCGTGGGCGCTCGACGTGTTCATCAAAGCGCCGAACACAGGCGCAGAAGATGAGTTTGGCGTCGCAGTCGCGTTGAGCGCTGCGGGCGATGTGCTTGCGATTGGCGCGCAACACGAGGACGGCGGAGGCGATGGCGTCAACCCTTCCTTCGATGAGAGCGCACCCGAGAGCGGCGCCGTCTACGTGTACAGGCGCATGCCTGCGTGGACGCTCGAGGCCTTCATCAAGGCACCAAGCAGCGACCCAAACGACCTCTTCGGAAACGCCATCGCACTCAGCGACGACGGCCGCACGCTGGCCATCGGAGCCACACAAGAAGACGGCAGCAGCACAGGTGTTGGTGGCGCAGTCAACGAGGATGCGTTCGACAGTGGTGCCGCATACCTCTACCGAACCCTTGGCGCCGGCTGGGGTTTCGACGTCTACATCAAGGCGAGCAACACCGAGCGCGGCGATGTGTTTGGCACTGCGCTCGCGCTGAGCTCGGACGGGCTCGTGCTCGCCGTGACTGCGATCAACGAGGACAGCAACAGCCTCTTCGTCAACGGCCCCTCGAACGAGGATGGCAACAACTGCGGCGCGGCCTACCTCTACCGATGAGTGCCGTTACTGCGCGAGGTTGAGGTTCACGTAGGTGTCCTCGTCGGTCACCTCGCGCACCACGAAGGGCTCAAGCCACTCGGGCAACGTGGGCTGAATCTCCGCGGAGCTGAGCTCGACCTCTGCGAGCACAAGCTCGCGATCGGTGAAGACGTCGATCTCCCACGTGTACGCGCCCTCGGTGATCGCGTAGCGCTTCTTCCGCACACGCCGACCTTTGGTGAGTGCAAAGAGCGATGCGAAGAGCTCGGCCGAGATCTCCTCTTCGATCTCGATGCGCTCGATACCGCGCCCCAGTTTCACGGTGCGGAAGTGCTTCTTGTTGCCCTTTGCATCCACCTTGCGCCGCACACGCTCCACGATGCTGGAGCCAGGCACGTAGCCTTGCTCAAGGCGCGAGAAGGCATGATCGCGCACGAAGGGAGGCATCGCGTTGAGCAGGTATTTGCGCTCGATCTCGCGGGGGGCGTCGTCTTCTTCACCACCGAGCGCACGCACGGCTTTGGAGAGCGACTCACTCAACGCTGTGAGGTTCGGGCCCGTCGCCCAATCACCGATGACCTCATCGAGAACCTGGCGCTTCTGTGTCTGCGCCAAGCGCAAGAGCGCGAGGAGGCCTGGCTCGGTGTTGACGTGCCCTGGCGCGCGCGTCTCGTCGTTCACGACAAGACCCACCTCGGTGCGTGCACGTGCGAGTGCAGCATCCTCAACGGCCTTCGAGAGCGCATGGGTACGGACCGCCAAATCCTGAAGCGAGCCGAGCACGTCTTGGAGCTTCTTCAGCTCACGCAGCGCATCACTCGCCTCGGGAGATGCTTCACGCAGCGGCTCAAGCACATAGCGCAGGCGCTTGCCGACAATGCGCGCCTCATGCGCCTCGCTCTCATCCTCATGCGAGCGGACACGCGCGAGCGCCTTCTCCAGATCCCGCAGCAGGAGCGCGAGCGTATCGCTCGCCACCTCACCGAACGTGGCCTCGCCCTCGGAGGCAAAGACGACGCAGTGCACGTCGTACTCCGAGAGATCACGCGCGAGCTGCACGAGCAACGTGCGAAGGCGCGGCACCTTGTCTTCGATGATCTGCCGATACGCGTGATGCTTGGTGCGCTCAAGGGCATGGCGCCACGCATCCGCACCAAGACGCTCCACCTCGCTCAGCGCCTCGTGGTTCTCCTCGATCCAGGAGAGCTGCACCTCGGCATCGCGCGCTTCGTTCGTCGACTGCACAAGCGAGCGAAGGTTCTTGCGACGCTTCTTCGGCACCGCCTCATTGAGCACCTGCGCATACGCCCGCATCGCAGAGCGCAAACGACGAAGCGCCACACGGAGATCGTGCAGCGCTTCGGTGTCATCGGCGGAATGCGTTCCGTCCTTCAAACGGACGCAGGCTTCTTG
>JBILQT010000038.1:0-37381 GCA_044373065.1 Sandaracinaceae bacterium | reverse complement strand
GGACAAGGTCAGGGACAAGGTCAGGGACAAGGTCAGGGACAAGGTCAGGGACAAGGTCAGGGACAAGGTCAGGGACAAGGTCAGGGACAAGGTCAGGGACAAGGTCAGGGACAAGGTCAGGGAGGCACCGGCGGAACGGGCCAAGGCGGTGGGCCTGGCGCGCCGGGTGGCGAGACACGCGCACTCCCCGGAGGTGGCCTCATCGGCCGCGTGCGTCCGCAGCTCTTGCCCGGTGCACCCTCGCAGCGCAGCTACGAGTGGACGAACCCGCAGACGGGTGAGATTGGCCAAGCAGGGCAAGCCACGGGCGGTGGCAACACGGGAGGCGAGCAAGGCGCCATCGGCCGCGCACCTATCCCGGAAGAATATCGTGAGCAGGTACGTGCCTACTTCACCGAGCGGACCGAAAGGTGAGCCGCTTCCGACGCACTTCAGGAGAACCATGAACGCAGAGCTTGATCTCGGTGAATTCGCCAGCGCTGGACAGCGTTTGCGCGATGCGGTGGCGCAGGTCGTCGTCGGTCAGAAGAACGCGGTGGAGGAGGTGCTGATCTGCCTCTTCGCGGGAGGTCATGCGCTGCTCGAGGGCGCGCCCGGTCTCGGAAAGACGCTGCTTGTGCGCACGCTCGCGGAGGCGATGGAGCTGCGTTTTTCTCGTATTCAATTCACACCGGATTTGATGCCCGGCGACATCGTTGGCACGAACATCGTGGTGGAAGACGAGAAGGGTCGAAAGCGCTTTGAGCTCTCGCGGGGGCCCATCTTTGGTCAGCTTGTCCTGGCCGACGAGATCAACCGCGCGACGCCCAAGACGCAGAGCGCGCTCTTGGAGGCGATGGCCGAGCGAAGCGTGACAATCGCAGGGACGCGGCACGTGCTCGATGAGCCCTTCTTTGTGCTCGCGACCGAGAACCCGATCGAGATGGAAGGCACGTACCCGCTGCCCGAAGCGCAGCTCGATCGCTTCTTGTTCAAGGTGATCATCCCGCAGCCCGACGAAGACACGCTTGTCGGCATCTTGGACCGCACGACGGGCAATGCTGTCTCGGCTGCGACGCGTGTGATCGATGGCGCGCAGCTGATGGCGATGCGCAGACTTGTTCGCGATGTGCATGTGCCCGATGCGCTGACGCGTTACGTCGCGCGCTTGGTTCGAGGCTCAGACCCTTCGCTGCCAGGTGCGGCGCCCGTCGCAAAGCGCTTCTTGCGCTACGGCGCGGGCGTGCGCGGAGGGCAATCCATCGTGCTTGCTTCGAAGGTGCACGCGCTCTTGCAGGGGCGCGCGCATGTCTCGTTCGCTGACCTCAAGCGCGTCGCGACACCGGCGCTGCGTCATCGCTTGATTCTCAGCTTCGAAGCGGAGGCGGAGGGCATGGGTGCAGATGCCATCGTCGAGAAACTCCTCGCGGAAATTCCCGAGCTGCCGGACACCGTGCAGCGCATCGCATCATGAGGCGAAGTCTCCTGCTTCGGGTCCTTCTTTGCGTTGCCTCCGCCGTTGCTCTCTTTGCCCCTTCGCCTCGCGTGGAGGCGCAGGAAAACCAGAGCGTGCAAGCGCCGGTTGAGCTGCGCTTGGATGGCCTCTTTGGGCCAGATGTCAGCGCCGCGGACTCGTACACGCCGCTCGTCGTCCGGGCGACGAATCGCACGCAGAGCACGCTTCAGGGAGAGGTCGTGGTCACGGTGCGCGGCTGGGATTCCACGCTTGCCGTGCATCGACTTCATCTCGACCTCCCGCCTGGTGAGATGCGCCAGGCGCTGTTCAGCGTTCCCTCGTTCAACGGCGGGACAATGTTCCACGCGGAGTACGTCGCAGGGAGCGTGCTCGCATCGGTCGACACCACGATGTCGGGCAATGCAATGAACTCCATCGTCTTGCTCGACGACCCACCGCGCCTTCGCGGCGCGCTCGCAGGGCTTGAGGCACCCGATCAGTACGGGACACCACGTCCGATCCCGATTGGCCAGGTGTCGACGGACCCGCGCTCGGGCGACCTGCTCTTGCCGCGCGAGGCGGCGGGTTGGTCACCGGTGGCCGTGGTGATAGCGACCGTTCCTGCGCTGGGTCGTGCAGGCGAGACCGAGCTGCGCGCGCTGGAGACTTGGCTCGAGGCGGGCGGTCATCTGCTCTTGATTCCGATAGGAGATAGCGATCTCGCGCACCCCTTCGTGCGTCGTGTCGTGGGCACGTTGGAGCGTTCGGCGAGCACAGGTCAGCTCGCATGCAGCGCGCCTTCGCATGTTGACCCCGTGGGATGCCGCGCCGCGCTCGGATTTGGCACGGTCTGGATCTCCAGCGTCGACTTCACCGAGCCCGCACGTCTCGTGGACCCAAACACGCGCGATGGAATTCGCGAGCTGGTCGACCGCGCGACCTTCGAGCCACGCAGGCAGCTCATTCGCTCGTTTCGAACGCCACCAGCAACCGTTGCAGGCCTCGATCCGAACCAAGGCTATCGCCCCGCGTTGCTCTTCGTTGGGCTCGTCTTCTTTGTCTATGTCGTGCTTGTCGGGCCGGTGAACTTCACCTGGGTACAGCGGCGCAAGCAACCGACGCTTGCGTTGATCTCCACGCCCATCTTGGCCTTCCTCTGCGCCCTGCTCGTCTTCGTGATCGGCTACCTCGGCAAGGGCGTCATCATGCGCTACCGCCGCATCGAGTTCGTCGAGGCGCATGAGGGCAGCCCGCGCGGGATGATGGTGCGCAACACGGGCTTTTTCTACACGCGCCCGGCCTCTGCAACGCTGACGCTCGATGAGGGCATCGTCGGCCTTCGCTACAACGCGAACGTCACGAGTGGTCCCGTCAATGAGGGGGGCACACGAGAGCGTCTCGAGGGCATGCGCGCAGGCCTCTGGGAGACCGCGTTCGTGCGTGAAGAAGGGGTGCGCGACATGGGCGGCGGCGTCCACTTTGAGCTCGATGGAAATCGCATCGCCCGCTTGCGCAATGAGTCTCCCTTCACACTGCACAACGCCTTCATGACGGATGTCTTGGGGAACCTCTATCCGATAGGCGAAGTCGCCCCAGGGGCGAGCGCAGAGGTGCCCACAAGCGCACGCTCGTACATCTCGCCTGGCTCCAGCCTGGGCAGCTCGGAGTACGACGCTGCGACGCTCGCATTCCTCGGCATGTTGGGCTTCAACAGCCAGGCGATAGGCCCCGTCTCGTCACTCCCCTCGACGAACGAGATTGTCTCGTTTGAGGTTCCGATGTTCTACGCGCGCCTCGACCCCGCGGCCCCGCCCGACATCTCGCCTGCCTTCGAGCGCGACTTGGATCTGCGCCTCTTGCGCATTGTTCCTGATCTCATCGTCGACGCTCCAAGAGCTGCCGAGAACACACCGACAGGCGGCGCAGTCGACCCTCCCCCCGTCGATGCATCCGCGCCCGATGCAGGAGGCGCGCAATGATCCGCGTCGACAACGTCAGCCATTGGTTCGGTGCCTTTCGCGCGCTCACGGATGTGAACATTCACGTCCCCGCGAACCAAATCTTCGGCTTCATCGGGCCCAACGGCGCGGGCAAGACGACAACGATTCGCATGATGGCCACGCTCCTTGAGCCTGATCGCGGCCGCGTGAGCGTCGACGGAATCGATGTCGTCGAGTTCCCCTCCGAGGTGCGCAAGCTGCTGGGCTTCATGCCCGACTCGTTCGGCGTCTACGAGCGCATCACGGTCGACGAGTACCTTGAGTTCTTCGCCGCGGCACACGGCCTCAAGCTCGCCACACGACGCCGCACCATCGAGGCCTGCATCGAGCTCACCGAGCTCGGCGCGGTGCGCGACCGCTTGGTGCAAGTGCTCTCGAAAGGCATGAAGCAGCGGCTCGCCATCGCACGCACCCTGCTCCACGACCCCAAGGTCCTCATCCTCGATGAGCCAGCGAACGGCCTCGACCCGCGCGCGCGCATCGAGATGCGTGCCCTCATCGAAGACCTACAGCGCCTCGGCAAGACGATTCTGCTCTCGAGCCACATCCTCACGGAACTCTCCGACATGTGCTCCTCGGTCGCGATTGTGGAGAAAGGCTGCGTCGTCGCCTCAGGCAGCGTCGATGCCATCGGACGCAGTCTTCGTCCCGAGCGCGGCGTGCGCATTCGCCTGCTGGCGCCGCCCGATGACGCCGAGCAAAAGCTCACACGTGCACCCCTCGTTGCTGGCGTCTCGCGCGACCCAGACGGTGCCTTTCGCGTGGAGTTCCGCGGAGGCGACGAGGCCCTTGCCGACATCATTGACTACGCAGTCAACGAACGTCTTCGCGTCGTGCGCATCGAGCCCGATCAGAACGACTTGGAGCGCATCTTCCTCGAAGTGACGAAGGGAGAAGTGCAATGAGTTCGCTGCCTCCCGAGCCCATCGCATCGCCGGCAGAATCACCTCCGCCGAGGGCCTCGCGTCCATCGCTTCGCCCGCCGACGCCAGCGACGAAAGAGACGTGGAAAGACAGGCTCATCGCCGCCTTCTTCGCGCTCGTGCGCGACCCGAATCCGATCCTGCTCAAGGAGTTCCGCGCAACGCTGCGCACGCCACTCTTTGTACGCACGCTCTACGTGCTCACAGGCCTGGTTGCCCTCCTGATGGTGGCCATCGGTGCGATGTTCAGCGACCAGGAATACGTCAGCCCCGCCGACATCGGACAAGGCGTCTTTCAGTCGTTCTTCACCGTCGTCGCTTGCGTCATCTGCCTCTTCGTTCCTTCGTACTCGGCCACAGCGATCACCTCCGAGCGCGAGACCAAGACGTACGAGTCGCTCGTGCTCTCCGACATGAGCGCGACGCGCATCATCCTCGGAAAATTCTTCGCGTACTTCGGCTCTACGGTGCTGATCCTGATTGCGGTCTCGCCCGTGATCTCGATCGCGTTCCTCTTTGGCGGTGTCCCTCCGCTCGGCGTGATGGTCGCGTTCGTCTCGACGCTCGTGCTGCTCGCCGTTGCGGCCTCGTTCGGCATTGCGATCTCGGCACGCGTGGAGAGCACACGCATGGCCATCTTGGCGGCGGTGATGTTCCTCGCGCCCTCGCTCATGCTCTTGGTATTCGATCTCGCCCTTGGCGATCAGGCTCGAAGCCAGTGGAGCACCTCGTTCGGCGAGGGGCCCTTCTGGTTTGCGCTCGCACTTCCCGAGCTCTGGAAGCAGCTCGACGCGGTGATCTCCATCGTCATCTTTCCGCTCGCCATCGCGGGCTGCGCAACCTGGTTTTTGCTCGCGAGCGCCGTCGTTGGCATTCGCCACCCAGGCGAGGACAGATCCACGCCACTCAAGCTCTGGGCCGCGGTGACAGCACCCGCTGTGGGCCTTGTCGTCGGCGGCACGCCGGCCCTTCTCGACTCGGGCAGCGACATGGATGTCGGTGTCGCAACGACCATCCTCGCGACGATTCTTGGCGTGTTCATCGGCATGGTGTTCGCCAACGAGCCGCCCCTGCCGCCGCGTGCGCGCAAGAAGGCGACGACGCTCTCGCGCCTGCTTTCTCCCATCGGGCCCGGCGCCGCTGGAACCACACGCTTCGCCCTTGTTGTCTCCGTCATTCCCCCAGTCGTCACGGCGCTCATCTTCGTCGCGAAGGCAGTCATGCACGGCGCTGGCGCGATGAACTTCGCGCCCCTCCTCGCCACGGTGATCGGAGGCGCGAGCCTCGCCGTTTGCACCACGAGCATCGCCGAGGGGATGCGGCTCTTTGTCGGCAACGGCCTCGTCGCGCGGCTCCTGACGATCATCCTTTTCACCGTGCTCATCCTTGCGCCCGTCAGCGTCAGCTTCGTCATCGAAGCCGCGAACATGGGTTCTGCGGACGTGCCGTGGATGCTCTCCCCTGTGGGCATGCTTGGCATTGCCGTTCGAGCCACCGACCGCGCTTCGATGCCCGAGACGGACTATGTGATCCCTTTCCTCGGCGCATGCTTCTACGCCTTTGTCGGGTTGGTCACCTGGGCGGGGATTGAAGTCTTCGTGCGGCGCGCGAAGGCCCGCGATGCGGCGTTGCGGGCGAGCCACGTGAGTGGCGGGTGACGTCTCTCCTCGACCCAGACTTTTTGCGCCGGCTGGGCCGCCTTCGTCTGGCGGTTCGGCGTCGCTTCGCGGGCTCATCCGCAGGCTCGCGTCGCTCGCTTCGGCGCGGCTCATCGGCGGAGTTCGCAGAGCATCGTCCGTACTATCCAGGCGACGATGTAAGGCGCATCGACTGGAACGCCTACGCGCGTTTGGAAGAACTGGTGTTGCGTCTCTACGTCGCGGAAGAGGACCTGCATCTGCACCTCTTGCTCGATCGAAGTGCCTCCCTTGGCGTGGGAACTCCGCGCAAATTCGATATCGCAAAACAGGCTGCGGCCGCCATCGGATACGTCGCGCTCTCAGGCAGTGAGCGCGTGAGTGTGCTGCCCTTTGGCGAGACACTCGCAGCGCCCATTCCCTCGATGCGCGGACAGAAGCGCATTGGCACCTTGCTGCGTCATCTCGATGCGCTCGATGTCTCGGGTGGAACGAGCTTTGAGGCCAGCATCACGCGTTTTCTCTCGCGCTCACCGCGGCCAGGCGTCGTCGTCGTCGTCTCGGATTTCCTGGACCCAGAAGGCTTTTCAGCGCCGCTCGACAAGCTCATCGCCCACAAGCACGAGCCTGTGTTGATTCAAGTGCTCGACCCCGAGGAGGTGAACCCGACGGTCGGTCACGATGTGGAGTTGGTCGACAGCGAGACGGGCGAGGTGGTCGATGTCTCCATCGATGCAACAACGGTCGCTGCCTACCGCAGGCGCCTGCAAGCCTTCTTCGAAGAGCTGACGAGCTACGCGAAGAAGCGCGGGCTCTTCTATGGTCGCATCGACCACCAGGCGAACCTCGACGAGGTCATTCTCGCCTACCTGCGAGGTGGCGCGCGATGAGCCTGCTCTCGCCTTACTCGCTCGCATGGCTCGGCCTTCTGCTGCCGCTTGTGCTGCTCTACGTCCTTCGCAGGCAGCGCACACAACGCGTGATCGGAAGCACCCTGCTCTGGGCGCGTGCGGTGCGCGACATGCGTGCAGAGAAGCCCTGGCAGCGGCTCGTCCCGTACCTCTCGCTCTTGCTTCAAGCGCTTGTGCTGATCCTCGGCGCACTCGCGCTCGCGCGTCCCTCGGGCGTGGGCGAGCTTCCGAGCGGTGCGCGCATCACCGTCATCGTGGACGCCTCGGCATCGATGGACACCCTCGATCTCGGAGACGCAACACGCATCGAACGTGCGCGTCGTGCGGTGCGAACACTGGCGGAGGCCCTGCCTGTGGGCGGTGCACTCTCGATCATTGAGGCCAGCACCGAGCCCGTCGTTCTCCTCTCGGCGAGCTCGGATCGCGCGCAGATTGAAAGTGCACTCGCACAGCTTCGCGTACGCGGTGCCGAGGCATCGATTGAGGCCGCCGTCACACTCGCCGCGGAGCGACTGCACGACGCGCCAGTTGGCTCCCGCATCGTGATTTTGACCGACGCCGCAAGCGACGACGAAGAGGCGCTTGTCGCAAATGTTCCTGTCGAGATTCAGCGCGTCTCGGGCGCAGGCGAGAACGACGGAATCGTTGCGCTCGACGTGCGCGCAAGGCCCACCGCAGAGAGCCCCGATCGCGCTGAAATTTTCGTCCGCATCGCACGCTTCGCTTCAGCACCGGCGAGCCGTTGGGTCACCGCCAGCATCGAGGGGCGAGGCGTGGTTGCATCGCGGCGCGTCGAGCTTGTTCCAGGCGAGAGCGAGAGCGTGTTGATGCTGGCTGACTTGCCGCCGGATGCGGAAGGGCGTGCAGCGGTCGTGCGGGTCGAGCTGCATGACGCAGAGGCGAGCACGGCCTCGGATCATCGCGATGCGCTGGCCCTCGATGACGTCGCGGTCGCCGGAAGCCCTGGCGCGCGAAGGCTTCCGGTGTTCTTGGTTGGCACTGCGCCCGCATCCATCCGACGCGTGCTGCTTGCGGACCAAGACGTCGAGCTCTTCCAGATGACGCTTGAGACCCTGCAGGCACGCATGAGTGACCCAGCGCAGAGCGAGCTCGACGGGCTCTTTGTCTTCGCAGGCGCCACGCCCGCAGAGCCTCCGCCCGGCAGCGCCATCGTGGTCGCGCCCACAGGCAATCCGCTCTTCGGCATCACGCTTGGCGAGAGTGTCTCCAATGCGCGCGTCGTGAGCTGGCAGGAGGCCGACCCGCGCCTTCGCTTTGTGCCTTTCGCGGACGTGCTCGTGCGCTCTCTGCGACCCATCCCAACGGGCACCGCGGCCTCGCTGGTCGAGACGGATCAGGGCACGCTCATTGGCTCGATCACGCGGCCGGATGGCCAAGTCACCGTGCTCTCGTTCGACCCTGACGCGAGCAACTTTCCCGACCAAGCAGGCTTCGTCGTGTTCTTCCGCAACATGCTCGACGCCGCACGGGCCGCGCGCGCAGAGGGCGGCATCGCAGCGGGGCGCATTGGTGAGTCACTGCGTGTGCCCGCGGCCGATGGCTCGACTGTCGAGGTCCTCTCGCCGGATGGAAGCACTGCGCGCGGCATCTCGCGTGGCGGTGTCGCGATCGTCGATGTGCCCGCATGGCCTGGCGCATTCGAGGTGCGCTCGGGGCGACGACGACTCTTTGCGTTGCGCAACTTGCTCTCCCCCGCCGAGAGCAACCCAAGCGCACGTGCACGTTACACAAGCGGCCAGGGTGGCGATGCGGTCGGGATGCAGGAGGCCGCTGCGCCGCGCGAGGCCTGGGCTTGGCTCGCCTGCGCCTTGCTTGTCCTCCTCACGCTCGAGGCGCTCTGGGCGACGCGCAAAGGAGCCACCTGATGCTGCACCTCGCGGCACCGCTTTGGCTGCTCGGGGCACTGCCTTTGGTGCTGCTCGTCTTGTGGCGCCTTCGCTCGCTCCCGAATGCACATGTCGGCGCGCGACGGCGCTTGATTCAAGCCTCGATGGGGCTTGCTGCGTTGTGTGCGGCACTGGCGATTGGACGCATCGAGTGGGGCACGCAGATCGACCGCGTCGCGACCGTCTTTGTCATCGATCGAAGCCGCTCGGTGGAGCAATCGGATCGAGAGCGTGGCGATGGCGCAGAGGCGGCATTCCGCGCAGTGCGTGAGGCCTCGGAGAGCATGACCCGCGATGACTTGGCGGGCGTCGTCGTCTTCGGTACCGACACCGCGACCGAGTCGCTTCCGCAGGCGCGCCCCAACCTCTCGCAGCCGACGGCCTCGATCGCGCGCGATGGAACCGACATCGCCGCAGGCCTTCGTCGCGCCCTCGCCGATCTTCCCTCGGATGCCGCGCCACGCATTGTCCTCATCTCTGATGGCCTTGAAACGGCGGGCGACGCGCTCGATGCCGCGCAGGTCGCAGGCAGCCGCGGCATTCCTATCGACACGCTGGCCGTGGAGCGTCGTGCGCAGGCGGAGATGGCGGTCGAGCGCGTCATTGTGCCGACCACCGCCGATGCCGATGAGCCGGTGGAGATCCGCATCGTCACGCGTGCGACACGCGCCGGTGAAGCGCGCATTCGCGTGCGCCGCGATGGCGTTGTCATCGCCGAGACGACCACCACGATCGAGGCAGGCACAGACGCCCTCAGCCTTCGCGATCGCACAAGCGAGGCAGGAGTTCATCGCTACGACGTCGAGATTGAGCCTACGGACGATGCGGGCGACGTCAGCATCGAGAACAACGTGGGCGGCGGCTTCCTACGCATCACGGGCCACTCGCGCGCACTGATTCTCACCGAGCGCATTCCTGAAGCCGAGGCGCTCGCCACGTCACTGCGCACTGCGGGCCTCGACGTCTCCGTCTCCGATGCGCGCACCGCACCGCTCTTGCTCTCCGAGTTCGCCTCCTACGACCTCATCGTTCTCTCGGACTTCAACGCGCGCTCCTTCACCACCTCGCAGATGGAAGCGCTCCGCTCGTATGTGCGCGACCTTGGCGGCGGCCTCCTGATGGCGGGCGCCCGCGATTCGTTCGGCCTCGGTGGCTACGCGTACACACCGATTGAGGAAGTGCTTCCAGCCACTTTCGATCTGCGTCGTCGTCGTGACAGGGCCTCGCTCGCGATGATCATCGCCATCGACAAGAGCGGCTCGATGACCGTCGAAGTCTCGCCCGGCGTGATGAAGCTCGACCTTGCCAACGAAGGCGCCGCGCGCTCCGCGATGCTGCTCTCACCGACGGACCGCATCGGCGTGATGCACGTCGACACCGAGGTGACCTGGACGGTGCCGATGACCGCCGTGGAGCAGCCCACCGCCATCGCAAATCGCATTCGTCACGCGGAGCCTGGAGGCGGCGGCATCTACGTCGATGTGACGCTCGGCGCCTCCTACCAAGCGCTTCGCGCAGAGACGACGCAGCTCAAGCACCTCTTGCTCTTCTCCGATGGCAGTGACTCAGAGGAGATGACGCACGCACGCGACCTCGTGCAGCAAGCCGCGCGCGCAGGCATCACGACCTCGGTGGTCTCGATGGGAACTGGACCGGACACACCGCAGTTGGAGCAACTCTCGCGCGTTGGCGGAGGACGCTTCTACATCGTCGAAGACCTGACGGAGCTGCCACGCATCTTCACGCAGGAGACGATCACCGCGAGCCGCAGCGCGCTGATCGAAGAGTCGGTGCGTGCCACCTTGGGCAACACCTCCGAGATCACGCGCGGCATTGAGTTCGGCACGGCGCCGCCACTCAGCGGATTTGTGATCATGAATGCACGACCCAGGGCAAGCGTCCTGCTCGGTGCGCGTCGGGCGCAGGCGCGTGAGGAAGGCGATGACCCGCTCCTGCTCACCTGGCGCGCGGGTGTTGGACAGAGCGCATGCTTCTCCACCGATGTCGGCGGCAACTTCGGGCAGAGCTGGCTCGACTGGCCTGGCTATACGCCGCTCTTTGGTCAACTCGCGCGCTCCCTCGTTCGTGCCCCTGAGCGCAGCGATGCCATGCTGGATGTGCGCATCGCGGGCTCCCACGGGACGATTCGCGTCGATGCGATCGACGAGGGAGGCCGCTTCCGCAACCATCTCGACCTACTCGCGATTGTCTCCGGCCCAGGCGGCGTCTCGCAGCAGGTGCAGCTCGATCAGCGAGGCCCCGGCCGCTACGAGGCGGACTTCGATGGTGCGGCGCCTGGCGCCTACCTCGTCACGGTGCGTGAGCTTGGTGAGGATGGCGAGGGTACGTTGCTCGGCTCGGCCGGTGTGGTGCGTGGACGCGGTGACGAGCTTCGCGGCGATGGAACGAACAACGCGTTGCTCGCGCAGATTTCGGCAGCTTCGGGCGGTCGCGTGCTCACCTCGCTCGCGGGCCTGTTCAACACTCGGCCTCCGCCGATCACCGCCTACGCACCGCTCTGGCGCGCGTTCTTGCTGGCCTCGATGCTGCTCCTCCTGGCCTCGGTCGCGCTTCGTCGCTTCGTGCTCCCAGCACGCCTCGCAGCTTTGTTGGCGCGCCTCACCTCAAGGCGACCTCCGGCTCCAACGGGCCAGGCCACGCTGACGGTCGATGCGTTGCGCGCGCGACGTGAAGCACGCAGCGAGGAGCGGCCAGCCCGCCCAGAGGCGAGCACGGAGCCAACTGCAGCGCCCTCCAACGGCGCGCCTGAGACGGCAAGCGCCCCAGTGGAAACGCCGAAACCCGCTGCGCCTGGCACGCTCGCGGAGAGCCTCCTTGAACGCAAGCGCAAGAAGCGCTGATGCCGCTATCCATCGAGCGCCCCTCTCCTTTACGCTAGCTACGATGTTGTCGATGCGTCGCGCCCTCTCTCTCTCGCTTGCGGGTGTCGCCCTCGCCGGGTGCCCGACCACTTCATCCGGCGACGCCGGTCGGAATGTCGATGCGCGCGAGCCCATCCTCACCGACGACGCAGGAACGCCACCGACGCCGATAGGCTTGCTGCGTGTGCGCTTGGCGCATTTCGTTGTCGCGGGCCCAAACCTCACGGTTTGCCTCTCGACGATTCCAGGCACGGGTGTGGCGGAGACTGCAGGACACATCCTCGGCACGCCCGACGCGGCACGGATGCTCGACGGCACGCTGCCCTACCCGGCCGTCTCACCGACCATCCCGCTTCCGATCTACGAGGCGCCGGGCTTTGGCTACGCCGTGCGTCTCTTCAACCGCGCGGATGTTCCCTTCGCGCTCGGCGGCAGTTGCCCCACCGACGGCAGCATCACGCCCGTGGTGCAAGGGCGCTTCATCGTCGACGAACTCCCCGGCCGCGATGTGACCATCGTCGCCCTCGGCGTGCCCTCCGCACCTCGCTTCGCTGTCTTTGCCGACGACCTGAGCGCCCCCGCGATGGGCACCGCACGGGCACGCGTCATTCACACCATCCCCAATCTTCCGCTTCCGATTCACGTCTGCTTCGACCCTGACTTCACCGCAACCGTGAACGGCCCGATGCCTCCTACGCGCGTGCTCCCGGCGATGAGCGACACGGACGGGCTCGCCTTCGGAGAGGCGACCACCTTCGCCACCGTGCCGCCTCTGTCAGGCACACCCGGCGCGTTCTTCGTGCACCTTCAAGCGCCCGGCGCACCGGATTGCTTCGCGGCCACCGCAGCGCTCGGCCCCATCACCTTGCCCTTCCCCGTCCCCGCCTCCGCACCACGCGATGTCGCGCGGACGATCGATGCGGGCGATGTCCTCACGCTCTTCGCTTTCGGTCGTCTCGGCGGCACCTGCATGACGAACGCCGACTGCACAGCCATCCCAGGCGGCATCTGTGCCCCTGGTCGTAACCTCTGCGTTGATGCACTCAGCCCGAGCGTCTTGCCCTGGCAAGATGTCATCGCTGGCGAATAGGGAGCCGCTCGAAGGATGCAATCGAAGTTCTGTTCGAACTGTGGGGCACCGAACTCCCTCGACGCTCGCTTTTGTGGAAAGTGCGGTTCGCCACTCGGTGAAGTCGCTCCGGCCGCACCAGCGCCAGCCGCACCCGCTCCAGTCGCCCCTGCACCGGCGCCTTCGATGGCATCGGGCGCAAAGGCGCGACCACCGATGCAGACAATGCTCGGCGTGGAGTTCCCCGGAGCAGGCGCGCCACCGGCAGTAGCGGCGCCGATGCAAGCGCCCGTGCGCATGCCCGAGGCGGGGCCGACGAGCGACTACGCAGCGCCCGTCTACGCAGCCCCGCAGAACGAGCGCCCAGAGCCCGCGAACTCGAAACTGCGCACCGTGATGATGTCCGGTGTCTCGCTTGAGAACGGCGTGCCCGTGATGGCACCGCAAGCAGCACCACAGGCTCAGCACGCGCCTCCCCAGCCCTTCGCACCACAGCCTCAGTTTGCGCAGCCCCTGCAGCCCGTCGCGGCCGCGCAAGCGCCTCGTGCAGGCAAGCACGCAACGATGATGCAGGGCTTGGACTCATCACCGCCGGCAGCCGTGGAGCCAGCGTCGTTCGACGAGGACGAGCACACCGAGCGCGCCGAAGCGAGTGAGCTCGCGGCCCTGCGCGCACAGCTTCAGGGAAGGAACGCAGCACCCAACCCTGCGCCCTTCGCCACCGCGCATGTCGCGCCTCCCGCAGCGGTCGCAGCCGCGCCGCAGCCGGCGATGCCTGTTGAGGCGCCGCTGCGCGCGAACTCGGTCCTGCCCGGCGCACGCAAGCCGCAGAAGACGATGCTCGGCATGATGGCGCCGGTGGTCGCCTCCTCGGGAACCTCCGGCGCCAACTTCGCCGGCGTGGGCGCACAGCAGCCGCAGCCGTCGCCCGTGCAGCAAGCGATGCCGCAGCAAGCGATGCCGCAGCAAGCGATGCCGCAGCAAGCGATGCCGCAGCCGATGCCAACAACGCCGGGCATGCCGCCGCTGCAGCCTGCACCGCAGGAGGCACCGCAACCCGCACCGCAACCTGCGATGAGTGCGTCCACCGCGAAGAGAGTCGGCCCCTCGAATCGCACGATGCTCGGCGTCGCGACACCGGGTGCGCCCCAGATTGGTTCGGCGGCGAGCCCCGCGGCACCGATGCCCGCACCCGCTGCCATGCCCGCGCCGATGCCCTCGCCAATGAACACGGGCGACATGTCGATTGCAGGCCTGCCCTCGCCAAGGCGTCGCAACACGGGCTGCCTCGTCGCAGCCCTCGCGCTCTTCATGTTGATGGGCGCAGGCACGCTTGCGTTCTTTGCGTACCAGCGTTTCGCACGCGGCCCCGACATCCGCGCAAGCCTGATGCAAGACGCCGCTGGCGCCGAGATGCTGCAGGTCGAAGTGCCCAACGCGGCAGCAGGCACACAGGTTCGTTTCGGTGCGAATACGGCGCCTGTCGCAGACGGTCACGCGCAGCTTCCGCTCGCCTCCGACTCACTCCAGCTCGGCGACAATCCGCTTGCCATCGAGGTGCTTCCGCCGGGCGGCACAGCGCAGCCCGTCACGGTCACACTGACGCTCGAGTACCGCGTCCGTGCCGACCTCGCGCCGCTCGCGGGCGATGAACCTGCGATTCACATCTTGATCGAGGCGCTGCCCGGCTCGGCGGTGCAGTTCAACGATGCCGCGCTGCCGCTGGATGCAACAGGCCATGGTCGTGGCGTCATCCCCTTCGCTGCGATGACGGCTGCGGGCGACGGCTTCATGAGCGCTCGCTCGGACTACACCATCACGCGTGAGGGCCACCCGCCCGTGACGGGCAACGCACACACCTCGCGTATCCCCGTCGCGCAGCTCGAGCTTCGCTCGCCGCTCGCAGGCGCGATCACCGACCAAGCCTCGGTGCCCGTGATGGGACGCGTTGCACCCGGCGCACGCGTGCGCATCGAAGGCCAAGACGTGACGGCCGACCCGCAGGGCGCCTTCCGTCTCGTTGTGCCGCTTCCCGCAGCGGGCCCGGATGGACAAGCCGTCCTTCACCTTCGCGCATCACGTGCAGGCGCGGCGCCGAAGGAGCTCGAGATTCACATCACGCGCGTGGCAGACCTTCGTCGTGCCGCCGATGCCGTCGCCGTCGACCGCAGCATCACCTACGACCAACTCGCTGAGCATGCCGAGGCAGTGGGCCACCTCGCGGCATTCGAAGGCCAGGTCTACAACGTCGATGTGCAAGACGGGCGCGGCATCCTCCAGATGCTCACGCGCCCCTGCACGCGCGCCGACCGATGCCCGCTCTGGGTCGTCTACTCGCCGGGCGCAGAGATCACCTCCGGCACGAGCGTGCGCGTCGTCGGCATGACCACAGGGCCTCAACAATTCCGCGCCGAGAACGGCGACGTTCGAAGCGTTCCGCGCATCGAAGCAACACACGTTGTACCCACGCGATGACCCAGGCGCCCGACATGGCTGAAGGCCTCGCGGAACGCGAGACAGACCTCCCTCCAGAGCCAGTCGCGCGCCCCTCGAACGTCTCCTCCAACGGCCTCATCGCCTGCCCCGCCTGCGAGAAGCCCGTCACCGAATCCTTCGCGCGTTTCTGCGCCTCCTGTGGCTACCGCTTTCGGCAAAGCAGCCTCGATGAGGAGCGCGCCGAGTTCGACCCGCTCGTCGGTCGCACCGTCGCTGACCGCTACCGCATCGAGTCGGTTCTCGGGCGCGGCGGCATGGGCGTCGTCTACAAGGTGGAGCACACGCGCATCGGCAAGCTGATGGCGATGAAGCTCCTTCACGGCGACCTCGCACGCGACCGCGAGGTCGTGCAGCGCTTTCGTCGCGAGGCCGAGTCTGTCTCGAAGCTCGATCACGCCAACACCGTGCAGGTCTTCGATTTCGGTCAGGCGGAGGGCATGACCTTCCTCGTGATGGAGTTGCTCGGCGGCAAGGATCTCGGCGTCATCCTGCAAGACGAAGGCACCATCTCCTTCGACCGCGTCGCGCGCATCGTCTCGCAGGTCTGTGCCTCGCTTCAGCAAGCACACGACAAGGGCATCGTGCATCGCGATCTGAAGCCCGAGAACATCCGCATCCTGGATGATCGCGACGTCGTTGACTTCGCCAAGGTGCTCGACTTCGGGCTCGCGAAGCTTCGTGAGACGGGCGAGCAAGGGAACGCCAACATCACCCAGCACGGCATCCTCGTGGGCACGCCTTTCTACATGGCGCCTGAGCAAATTCGCGGCGAGAGCCTCGACCTCCGCTCCGACCTCTACGCGCTTGGCGCCGTCATGTACAAAGCCGTCTGCGGCGTGCCTCCTTTTTGGGCACCGACACCCGTCGGCGTGCTCACCAAGCACCTCACCGAAGACCTCACGCCGCCCTCGCAGCGCACCCCGCGCAAAGACTTGCCGCCCATCGTCGACCACATCATCGGCCGCGCGATGGAGAAGGATGCCAAGGCGCGCTACGCAAGCGCCACCGAGCTCAAGGCCGAGCTCGACGAGTACCTGCGCGGCATCGGACAAGGTCGCATCTCCGAGGAAGTCGCGCGGGCACAGAGCCCTGGAGGCGGCAAAGGTCGCGTGCGCGCCGCCACGCAAGCGCCTGAAGCGGTCGCCACCCGCGATGAGGTCGAGCGCTTCGAGCGTCGCATTCGGATGCAGCAATACGCGATGACGGGCACTGCCGTGTTGCTCGTCTCCGGTGTCATCGCCGCGGGCGCTTACGCGTGGACACATCGGACGCGCGAGGTCGTGCTGCAGACCGCCGAGGTCGAGCCCAACAACGAGCCCGCGCAGGCCAATGAACTCCCCGCCGGGCGCCCCTTCAGCGCCTACCTCGGGGCACGTCGCGACAGCGCGCATGGCGATGAAGACCTCTACGCCTTCGTCGTCCCCAGCAATGCCACCACGGTGCGCCTTGAGGTCTCCGGCATCCCGAACATTGATCTGATGGTCGACGTCTTTCTCGCAGGCCGCTCCGACCCGCTCCTCACGCTCGACTCGATGCCGCGCGGCGGCCCGGAGAACGCGCCGAACCTTCCCGTGACGGCAGGTCGCTACCTCGTCCGCGTACGCCAGGCGGATCGTGCCGGGCACTACCCGATCGAGAATGTCTCGGACGCGTACACGATTGCGTGGAGCACGGCGCAGGCCGAATCGACCGACGAGCGCGAATGGAATGACACCCTCCAACAAGGCGAGCGCGTGGCGCTTGGCGATACACGGACGGGCTTCATCGGCTGGGGTGGCGACGTCGACTCCTACTGCCTCGAAACAGCAGACGCGATGCATGTCGCGCTCGATGCGGTCCCTGGACTCGACCTTCAGCTCACCACCGTCATCGACGGCATCGACACACTCAGCAACCTCGCCGCGCGCGGTGAACCAGAGAGCCTCGACGTCGGCATGGTGAGCGCAGCACGTCGCGTCTGCGTCCAAGTCAGCGCAGCCCAGGGCCTTCAACGAGGAGACGCAAGCGCACGTTACGCGCTGCATCTCACGCCCGGGGTCGCAGCGCCCGAAGCGGCACCCGAATCACCGTGATCACGCGGCGCGCTCTCCTGCAGCTTGGTGCCCTCTCTCTCGTGCCTGC
Source organism: Sandaracinaceae bacterium (assembly GCA_044373065.1). GTDB lineage: Bacteria > Myxococcota_A > Polyangia > Polyangiales > Sandaracinaceae > JAFLCL01. The sequence goes on along the minus strand of JBILQT010000038.1, from coordinate 20,000 downwards.
GCGCGCACATGCCGACCTCGTGCAACCCGGCGGAACGGTCACGCTGCGCCCCTACAACGACCCTTCCGCACTCGACCTCGGCGGCCCCCAGCGCAACGCGCGCACAAGCCTTCGCCTAGCAGACCGAGGCTTCCGAATCGGCGCACGCATCCCCCTCGAGACGCGCCCCAACACGGCACCTTTCGCCTGGAACGGAAAGGTCGGGATGGGTCAACCCGCGGGCCTCTTCTGGGCCACGGAAGAAGGCGGTGAAGTCAGCGTGCAGCGTGAGGAGGCCGCGGGGCTCGGGCTTCGTCCATGTGTGCTCCCCTGCGGCGATTTGCTCCTCGTCACACGCGACGGCGTGCTCACACAGCGCAGTCCCGAGGGCGACGTACGCGCGCGCGGCCACGCGCTCGGCGGCACCCGCTCCGGCGCGCTTGTGCTCGCCGATGGACGCATCGTGCTCGGCACCACCGACCGCCGTCTCGTGGGCTTCGACGCATCCCTCCGCATGCGGTTCAACCTCCCGCTCGGCGCAGGCCTCGTGCTCGCACCCGCCTTTCTCGCGCCGGACAGGCTCGTCGTCGCCGCGGGAGAGCTGCTCTTTCTGCTCGACCTCGAGGGCAACATTCTTCATCGCACGCACCTTCGCGACCGCGCCGTCGCAGCACCGCTCATCGACCGCGAAGGCAACGTGCACGTCGTGCTCGCGCAGGGCTCGGTCGCCGTCTTCCGACGCGGCTCACGCGGCCTGGATCGTTTCGAACTCGGCGGCCGCAGCTTCGATGGCGCGACGATGCTCGCTGTCGATAATGAGGGCGGTTACCGCGTCGCACTTCCCTCGACAGGCCTACTCGCGCTCGATCACGCAGGCACAGAGCGCTGGGTGCGCACACTCGATGCGCCCTTTCAGGGCACGTTGCTGGTGGACGATGCCGGCACAACGCTCGCGTTCGATCGTCGCGGTCGGATGGCGATTGTGTTGGCGGACGGAACGATGGAGCCGCTGCTTGAGCTGGGAGGCCTTGTGTCGTTCTTGCCGGTCACCGCGGAGGATGGGCTCTGGGTGGTGACCGACGCACCCGCATTGATGTGGGTGGCGGCGGTGCGCTGACTCGCTCGGCGCGCCTCGCGAAAAAAAAGCTATCTTCCGCGCGATGCCTCCTTCGCCTTCGGACGATCAGCGCGCCCCGCTTCACTTGCCGCGACAAACGCCGATGAACGGCTGCGCCATCTGCAACCAGACCGATGCGCTCGTCCCGTACTTTCCAGTGAAGAGCCGCGCGCACGCGGCCCTCCCTTGGGTGATGAAGTGCACGCGCTGCCAGCTCGTGCTCGCCCATCCGCAGCCCTCCGACGAGGAGCTCGCGAGCATCTACGACGACAACTACTACGAGCAGTTCGGCTTCGCGGGCTCGCGCGCATCGACAGGCCTTGTGTCGACCAAAGAGGCGACCTTTTGGAGCCTGCTGGAGCACGCGGAGCCCGCCCTACCCGCCGGACTTGTCGCACCGCGCCTGCTCGATGTCGGCTGCGGCCTTGGCTTCTCGCTGCTCGCGGCTTCCGCACGCGGCTTTGTCGCCACGGGCCTCGACCCGCTCGCACCCGCAAACCCAGCCACCTTGCCCGGCCGCGTGATTCGTCGCGGCACACTCGAGGACACAACGCTCGATGAGCCCTTCGACATCATCACGATGGTCGATGCGATTGAGCATGTCCGCGACCCAGCGAGGACGATTCAAGGGGCCCGCGCGAACCTCACAAAGAACGGCATCCTCGTGCTCGCCACCAACGATGTGGAGAGCCTCGGGCAGCGCATCATGGGCCACCGCTGGACGCACTTTCATCGCGCGCACCTCTGGTTCTTCTCGCCCAAGACATTGCACGACGTCGTGCGCGACAACGGCTTTGAAGTCCTCAGCACGCGGCACTTTCAGCGCACGTACAACCTCGACTACATCGCGTCGATCCTCGCGCGTGGCTCGAACTTTCCCGTCGCGCGCACTGCGAGCGAAGCCGTGTTGCGCACCTGCCCCAAGGGGCTCCGCAATCAGCCCTGGCCGCCGATCACCGAGGGCTTCGCACTCGTCGCGCGTGTCCGCCTCTGACGCCAGGCGCTGACGCCCCAAGGCAAGAGCAGCAAGGCCAGCCAACCGAAGGCCGTGACGCTGACAACCGGCACGATGTCGCGCGGCGCGTAGGTCAGCGTGACGCGCTGATTGCCTTGTCGCGCAAGGACAACCGCGAGCCTTCCATCATCCTCCACGACTTCACCCTGGGGGCTCACCCAGCCCGTGATGAAGTTGTTGTTGAACACAAGGCGCGTCGCCTCGGCATCCACCTCAGCCCAGATCGTGCGCGAGGTGCGGCCCTCGGAGAGCACACGCCCAGCATCGGCTTCGACCTGCGGCACATCCCCGCGACGAAGGCTGCGCGCACGCTCCCAAGGAATCGGGTCGTAGCACTCCGTCGTGCCCAAGTTGGCCGAGGGATACGTGCCGTACTCTTGGAAATAGTCGCCGCCCGCAACGAGGTGATAGTGCTCCGCGCGCGGCATGCGACCGATGGCGGGGCCGTCCCAGCGATTCATCGCGATCTCATTCGTCGCAACAAGATCCCCAAGGATGCCGAGCACCAAGATCCAGGGCGCGAGCACCCGCGCATCCGGCCAGAATTTCAGGCGACTGCACCACTCGAAGAAGACGTCGATCGCAAGCCCGCCGAGGTAGGCGAGGTAGAGCGTGAGCAACACGCGAAAGCGCGAGGGGACGTGGATGGAGCGGTAGAAGGGCAGCTCTTGGATGAGCGGCCAGGGGTGATAGGGCGAGGCTGCGCCCTGCGTGAACAAGAAGAAGAGGATGACGCCCGCAAGGATCCACAAACGTTGATCCGTGAGGCGCATCCCGCGCTGCCTCTTCGCGAGCGCGATCACAAAACCGACGAGCGCGAGCCCAAGCACGCCATAGCCGACGTAGCCCTGGTACTCCGGCCACACCCAGCGATGCCCCTCATACGTCCACCCGTGTGTGCGAATCGTGAGGATGTCGAGCACCTCGCTCGGCGTGAGCGAGTCATTGTCCGGGACGAGGTTCGGGTGGCTCGTGACGGCGAGAAGAATCGGGACAAAGCGGTACGCACCCGCAAGCCCCGTGAGCAGGCCAGAGACAGCGGCAGCGCGCACAAGGCCCTTCCAACGCTTGGGGTTCGAGGCGAAGCGCACGAGCACATCGAAGCCCAGCCAGAGCACGAAATAGGGGAAGGGATAGTGCCCACCCTCAGCGACGATCAGCACCATCCAGGCCGCCACGGCCGAGCTCCAGCGCACGTCTTCCTCGGCGCGGCGCCAGGCATAGAGAAGTGCCGGCCCGTAGTAGAACGCGAGGAAGGTCGAGTGCCCGCCCGAGACATGCGAGGTGAAGAACCCGGAGGCGCACCAAACGGCCGCCGCATACGTCGCAGCCACGGGCGAGAGCTTCAGCTCACGTCGACCGAGCGCATACGCGCCCATCCACCCTGCGACGGCATGCAAGAGGATGAAGAGCTTGTGGCCAAGCGTCGTCCCGAAGGGAAGTGCGGTGATCCAGTACGTCGGCGCAAGCGCCTGCAGCTGCGGGTTTCCCCAGAGCGGCACACCGCCGCAGTGATACGGGTTGTAGAGCGGCGGCTCGCCCCAGCGCACCATCGCGATGCGCCCGGCCTCCCACATATGGTGAAACCACTGCCAATCGCCAAAGCCCGTGCCGCCTTGATAGAACGCGGGGCCCCAAAACGCGCCCATGGCGATGAGCGCAGTGAGGGCCAGACCGGCTGTCCGAAGATGCTTGGAGGGGCGGGTCATCGGTCGAAGTACGCGTCTCTATCGAAGTCGTGATAGCGCTGATAAATCACGTCGTAGTGGGTGACGAAATATCCCGAGAGCCCCGTGAACACAACGAGTGAGAGCGCCAGCGCGGCGCGTCCGATGCGGGGTGCTCGGAAGATGGAAGAGAGCGCGTAAGGCGTGAGCATCGCGGCGAGAAGAAGCGTCACGTGGAGACGAATCTCAGGCCATGCCGTCGCCTGCTTTGCGTGGTTCGGGTCGAGCAGAAAGTTGAAGCCGTACATCAAGCCGGTGAGCGAGAAGACGGTGCCGCGTACGAAGTCACCTTCGCGCCAAAGGTCCGCGAGGAAACGACCCGCGCCAATCGCGAGGTAAGGAAGGATCGGCGCGATGTACCAGCCGTACGTCCAGTTGCCCGAGCCAAGCCCAATCGCCGCCATGTAGAAGAGCGGGATCAGATAGAGCGCAAGCGTGTCGCGCCGTGGCCGAACAAACGCGGTGGAGAGCGTCGCGAGCCAGAGGAAGAGGAGCCAGCCGCGACCGATGAGCGTCATGTTGATCATGCCGTCGTCGAAGAAGCGGAGGAAGAGATTGAAGTGCGTCGGGCGGCCGCCTTGGAGGCGCTGCGTCTCCAGAAACACGGGCCAGTTGATGAGCGCACCAAAGAGCGGAAAGAGCGAGGCGAAGCCGATCCCGATGAAGCCCGCGCGCACACCTTCGCGAATCTGTCGCTCGTAGATGAAGAGCCCGACGAGCGCCGCGACCACTGCAAAGCCCGTCACCTTCGCGAGCATGCAGACGCCCGCCAAGCTCGCCGCAAGCACCGCATCGCGCGTCCGATGTCCGTCGTCACGCCAGCGCAAGAATGCGAGCACGCAGCCTGCGATGAGCGGCGTGAGGATCGCCTCCTCTTTGATGACGCGACCTTGAATCGCGATGGTCGGAAGCACCGCGTAGACGAGCCCCGCAAGCCAGGGCGCTGGGCTTGGACGAAGCACACTGCGATCGGTGCGACGCGCAATGAGCATCACGAGCCAGGCCGTCAGCGTCGAGAGAAGAATCGGCACGATGCGGCCATCGGCGAGACGTGCGTGCGACCAATGCGTGGCGCCTCCGATCGTCGCGGCACCGCCCACAAGCACATGCAGCAGCGGCGGATGCTCGAAGTAGGGCTCGATCACATGCCACTCCACGCCATGCATCGAGAGCAGCGTCATCGTGATCGGCTGACCGCCGTACGAATCGGGCCAGAGCGTCCAGCCGCGCGGTACGCCCTCATGGAGAATCGACCAGCCATTCCAGAGCGCGAAGAGCTCGTCGCCGTTCTCCAGATACTGCGGCATCACATCGCTATCGAAGAGTCGAAAGCTCAGCGCGAGAAGCAGGAGCACCGCGGTCGCAACCTTCTCCACCAGCCGACGACGCGAGAGCCCCTCGAGCATCGCGATGCGCGTGGCGAGGAGTGTGGCCGCGAGCATGAAGAGCGAGGCGAGCCCCCAGAAAACGCGGCGTGATGTCGTCCATGCGCCACCCGCACTGGTCACCCACGCGCGTGGCAACGGGTCCGTGGCTGCCCGGTCGTATCCCTGGGTAATCGCAAACGAGGTCGACACGTTCGGATGCGTGTCGCGCCAAGAAACCTCAAGCCAATGCGCACCCGGCGCGATGCCTTCGTCGCCAATCGGATGTCCGTCGACACGCACCTCGCGCACGCCGCTGCCCGTGGAACCGATGAAGATGTTGGAGCCCGCAGGCACATCGAGATGCGCGAGCACAACCGCATCGATCGGCGGCGTCATCGGCGGGGGCATGCGATCGAAGTTCCAATGCTCGATGTAGCGAGCCAGCGCGCGATGCTGGTTGGGGAACGTCAGCCGATGCTCCACCGTGCGCGTCATCTCGAAGCGCTGACCTTGGGCATCCGTCGCATGCCAGGCGACGCTCATGGCGTGACTGAAGAACGATGCGTCAATCGCCAGCGCAGCGCCCAGGCTGAGCAGCATCGCGAAGACGCCGAAGAGCCAAGGACGCAACGGAGTCGCTTCTTTGCGATGTGAACCGTCACGCGACATGGGCGCGGCGTATACCGGTTTCAGTTCCGCGAGACCAGGATTGCCAGCGCGCGCTCCGAAGCACGACGGCATTTGCTCTCCGCAAGTCGCGTGATAGAAGGCGCGTCCCTTTCGGGCGGTGCACATGGGTGCATCGAAATCCCACACACCTCTCGCCCTTCGTTCCTGAGGGGCTAACAGCCGGGCTCGGTGCTCCTCTCGGAGTTGCTCGGTTGGTGAGGTGGCGGAAACAACCGGAGATAGAACATGACCGATACGCAGACCGCAGCCGCTGAACTCAGCGAAGAGTTCCCCCTCAGCCTCCGCAGCCTCATTGATTCGGGCGCCCACTTCGGCCATCAGACACGCCGCTGGAACCCGAAGATGCGCCCCTACATTTTCGGCGCACGCAACGGCATCCACATCATCGACCTCGACCAGACGGCCGTGCTCTTCAAGCGCGCGTACGACTCGCTCGTGGAGTCGGTGGGTCGTGGCGGCCACGTGCTCTTCGTCGGAACGAAGCGCCAGGCTGTGGACGTGGTTCGCGAAGAGGCAGCACGCGCTGGCCAGTTCTTCGTCACGGGCCGCTGGCTCGGCGGCACGCTCACGAACTTCCGCACGATCAAGACGGCGATTGAACGCCTTCGCGAGCTCGACCGCATGTTCGAGGACGGCTCGGCCGAGGTCCTTCTCAAGAAGGAGCAGATGAAGCTTCGTCGTGAGCAGGAGCGCCTCGAGAAGTTCATCGGCGGCATCAAGATGATGAACGCGCTTCCGACGGCCGTCTTCATCATCGACCCGCACCACGAGCACATCGCGATCAGCGAAGCGCGCAAGCTCGGCATCACGGTCATCGCGATCACGGACACGAACTGCGATCCGGACCTCGTCGACTTCGTCATCCCCGGCAACGACGACGCCATCCGCTCGATCAAGCTCTTCACCGCCAAGATCGCCGACGCTTGCGTCGAGGGTCAGCAGAAGCGCCGCGCGAACCAGCAGGGCAACGGCGGTCGCGAGCAGCGCACCGACAACGAGATCGGCCAGAAGGTCGAGGTCGACTTCCAGCGCGGTCGTCGTCCAGGCGGCCCCGGCGGCGGACGTCGCGGCGGCCCCGGCGATCGCCACTGATCCACAGCCTCCTTGGAGAAACGAACATGACCCAGGTCACCGTTACAGCTCAGCAAGTGAAGTCTCTCCGTGATCGCACGGGCGCCGGCATGAACGATTGCCGCGGCGCGCTCATCGAGACGGGCGGCAACGAAGAGAAGGCCGTCGAACTCATCCAGAAGAAGGGCCTTGCGAAGGCCGCGAAGAAGGCGGGCGCCATCGCCGCTGAAGGTCGCGTGGTTTCGTACATCCACCCGAACTACCGCATCGGCGTGCTCGCCGAGGTCAACTGCCAGACCGACTTCGCAGCGAAGAACGAAGAGTTCATTCAGTTCGCGAACGACGTTGTGATGCACATCGCTGCATCGGCGCCGATCTACGTGAAGCGCGACGAGATGCCCCAGGCCGACATCGCCAAGCAGCGCGATCTCTTCGCGGGTCAGCTTGAGGAAGAGGCCAAGGCCACGGGCAAGAGCCGTCCGCCGGAAGCCATCCAGAAGATCCTCGACGGCAAGATCGACAAGTGGTGCAGCGAAGTTTGCTTGAACGAGCAAGAGCTGATCACGCGCGACGACAAGAAGACGGTCGGCGCAATGGCAGACGAGCTCACCGCCCGCATCGGAGAGAAGATCGGCGTCCGCCGCTTCGTCCGCTTCGAGCTTGGCGAGGGCGTCGAGAAGAAGGTCGTCGACTTCGCAGCAGAAGTGGCTGAGCAGCTGAAGGGCTGATCACCGCCTCCACCATCGAAGAGCCCGTTGCAGCGATGCAGCGGGCTTTTTCTTTCCGTCCGATCGCACGGCGATTTTCATCATATCGCTTTATTGGTGATTGCCGCGCACGACAAAAGCTCCAAGCTCGCGCCATGCACGCCCTCGATGACGTCCCCGTGTTCCCCCTTCCCGGCCTTGTCGCACTGCCCGGCAACGAGCTCGGCTTTCACTTCTTCGAGCCTCGCTACCGCATGCTGGCGAAGGATCTCCTCGCCTCCGAGAAGCGCCTGATGGTGCTCGCGATGTCGAAGGAGACGGGCGATGCGTCGGGGCCCGCGCCGGGAATCCACACGATCGCGTCCATTGGTCAGGCGATTGGTGAAGAGGCCAACGAGGACGGCACCTACGACGTGCTCTTTCAGGTGGAGGCGCGCGTAAGGATCGTGAGTGAGCTGCCCGCGGAGGGGCTGCCCTATCGGCGTGTGCGCTGCGATGTACTGCCGGACGTTGAGCCCGATGCGGCGACGGCACGCGGGCTCAACACGACACTGCGAACATGGGCGCGTGAGTTCGGTGCGCTTGAGCGCGAGCTCGGCGCCAAGCAGCCCCCGATCGACCTCGACTGTACGCTCGGCACGCTCGCGGATCGGCTCGCGGATAGGTACCTGCGATCGAACGTCTCCCTTCGTCAGCGGGTGCTTGAGCTCGCCAATGTCGAAGAGCGCAGCGAGTTTGTGAGCCTCGCGCTCGGCGAGCTCTTGGGGACGATTCGCAAGGCGCGTGGCGTCTCGCTGAACTGAAGATGATCCCCGTCGGCTACCTGCGAAAGCGGAAGACGGCGCGTCCCGAGTGGCTCGATGCGCCGACGGTGAAGAGCGTCGTCGCGGTGAGTGATTGCGTCATGAAACCGGTGCTCGATGTGTTCACCTTGGGCGGCTTCAACGGCTGGTTCTTCTTCGACGCGCCCTCGTGCTTCGACCCAACGTTGCGTGAGCTCGGCGCCGACTTTGAGGAGACGTGCCTGCTCTACTTCGAGGTCTACGAGGAGGACTTCGACGAGCTGACGCACCAATGGGGCGTGCTGCCGCTGCCCCAGGATCCAGTGAACGTTCTCCAGCCGACAGGCGCGCAGCTGCTCGGCTTTGATGTTGCCTCGTTCTACATGCGATCCTCGCCCGAGTGCTCTGGGCTCTCGTGTAGCTAACACGCAGCGAAGCTTGAGCCCAACGAGCACGGGCTCTTTGCGACGCTTGAGGATGCGAAAGCTGCACTGGAGAAAGGCTTCTTCGATCGCGCGGAGCCAGGGCCTCACCGCATCTTCGCTGTGCACCGCATCGACGAGACCTCCGCAATACTATCCTAATACGATTGCAATATTACGGAGTGGTCGCGGGCGTCGGGCGGAAGCGATCGAGGCCCATGAGGCGGCCACGGGGCGTCGTGGACGGCGTCGTCTCCGCCGGGGGTGGCGGTGTTGTGGGTTCCACGGGGGGGGTTGGTACCTCGCGTGCGACGACAGGCTCGGTGGGCGCAGGGGCCTCTGTGGGGCTCGCTGTCGGCCGCGGTACGCGACGTGTGCGGCCTGGATCGGTGGGCACTTCGGTGGGCTGCACAGCGGGCTCGATCACTTGAGCGGGGTTCGGCAGCTCGGCTGGCACAAGCGCGATGCCTGGGGCTTCTGGGGGCGCGGCGATGGTTGCGGGCTCTGCGGGCGGCGTCGGCTGAATCGGCGTCGCGGAAGCGTCCGGCACGACCGACACGGGCGCGGGCTGACGCAGGTACGCGAACGCGACGACGCCCGTCAGGAGCAAGCCTGCACCAACGACGAGCGCCAGCGCGTTGCTACGCTTTGGCGGCTCGGCGACGGCGGTGACGACGGGCTGCGGTGTGAGGTTGACTGTGGCGCTCGTGGCCTGCGTCGCCTCGAGCTTCACTTCGATCTCTTCCTGGGCACGCGCACGCGGCTTGGCATCGACGACCTTGGTGGGCTCGCCGCTGAACGAGCTCGCGACGCGTGTTCGAAACTGGGTGAGCGTCTCGCCGCCCGCGTCGCCAACCCAGGCGCCCACTTCGGTCGGTGTTGCGAGCTGCAGGCCGCACGCACGAAGCGACTGGGCGAATGCAGCGGCGCTCGGGCAGCGCTTCTCCACGCTCCGCTCAAGCGCGTGCATCACGACCTTCGAGACGCTCTCGGGGATCTCCGCGCGCACCGTGTGCGGTGCTGGAATCTCCGACTCAAGGACGGCGAAGAGCGTCTGCGAGGGGCTGTCACGCTGAAAGAGTCGCTTTCCGACGAGCAGCTCCCAGGCGACGATGCCGAGGGCGAATACGTCGGAGCGACCGTCGAGGGCGGAGGCCGATGCTTGCTCGGGTGAGAAGTAGGCGAGCTTGCCTTTGACCTCGCCCGTCGAGGTCTGCGTCACGCGTTCGAGCGCACGTGCGATGCCGAAATCCATGATGCGCGCGCGACCGTCCACGCCGACCAAGATGTTCTGCGGCGAGACATCGCGATGCACGAGTTCGAGGCGCTCACCCGAGGGACGCGTTGCTTCGTGTGCGTCGTGAAGGCCTTGTGCAGCTTGCGCGATGACCTCGACTGCGACCGGAATCGGGATCTCGATCTGCTTGCGCGTCATGCCGCGCTGAAGCTGTGAGAGCGACGCGCCGATCACGAGCTCCATCACGATGTAGGGCGCGCCGTCTTCGTCCGTGTCGACGTCGAAGGTGGGCACCACATTGGGGCTCGTCACCATCGCGGCGATGCGGGCCTCATCGAGGAACATATCGACGAAGCGTGGCTCCTCGGCGAGCGAGGGAAGCATGCGCTTGATGGCGACCGGCTTCTCGAACCCACCCGCGCCGCGCATGCGCGCAACGAAGACCTCGGCCATGCCGCCGGATGCGAAGCGAAAGAGAATGGTGTAGCGGCCGAGCTGCGCGACCGGGCTTGTCCCCGGATTTGCAGGCTCTCCGCGTGGTGCACTCTCGGCGCTGATCGACATCGTCCTCTTGGACTCAGGGTAACGCACTTCGCTTGGAGCGCGTTGCGTGAAACGTGATGCGCGCGCTGGCGTCAGCACCACCGACAACATCACGCGTCACGTGCCGAAGCAGGCAGGGAGCACCAGCGGCAGACGACACGCGGGCGGTGACATGCCGCGCGCACGCGCCTCAAACCATGAGCGGAGAAATGCGAGGTTCGATGCGACCGAGGTGCTGTGATCGCTCGTGTCGACGCAGACGGTTGGAACCATCCCGTCGCGCATCAACTTCTGAACGGTGCAGGCCGTGGTCGCCGCTGGGACAACAACATCGCTCTGACCTTGCAGCAGGGTGATGGAGGCGCCGGCCGGGTCGACGGTGAGGACATTCGCCTGAAGAAATGCGTAGAAGCGAGCCGCTGCGCCTTCGCATGCGCCCCCGGTTCCACAACTCACGACGCCTGCGCGGAAGGTCTCGTCGAAGAGGTCGCCGAGCGTGGGCGCAACGGCGGGGATCGTCGTAATGAGTGAGCTTGCGGAACCCACGCCTGGGTAGACGCATTGCGTGTTGAGGATGTCGAGAATCGCGTCGCGTCGCGTTGCGTTGAAGCCGTCCCCTGCGCGCTCAAGGCCCTCGTAGTTCGCGAAGTAGGCATGCACCGCGAGGGCGTAGAGGCTTCCGTAGCCAGTCGAGAGCCAGGGCGCTTGGAAGAGCGAGATCGACGGCGTGACGGGCCAGCCTGGTGCCGACGCGACGACATCCTGGAGGTCGCCACCTGCGCCGTACGTCCGCTCAAGGGCCTGTGCCGCGAGCACCGCGCCCCCGCCTTGGCTGTGGCCGATCATGAACACGCGACCATCCGTGCGCGCGTCCGGCAAGAGCGCATCGAGTGCGCGAGATGCATCCAAGGTCGAGTAGCCCGTATCGCGTCCATCGAACGTCCCCGCGATGCCGTCTGTCCCGAGGCCTGCGTAGTCGGGCGCAATCACGGGAAGACCGGCTGCGAGTGGTGCGAGCGCGAGGCGATCACTGGCCAACGCGTACACGTTCAAATCTGTGATCGCGGAAGGCGCGCAGACATCGGCCGCGCCGAGGGTGCCGTGCGCTGCAACGACAATCGCGCTCGGCGCATTCACATCGAAGAGGGGAGCGAAGACGAGTGCGGTGCCCACCCCGCCCTGCGTGTCATTGCGCATCGTCGCGTAGGCCACGCGCAGGACGCGCACACTCTGAAAAGGCATGGCGCCTGGGACGCCGAGGTTGTTGATGTACGTCTGCGCATCGGCCTGCGAGAGGGTTGCAATGGTTGCGCACGCGAGGATCTCGCCTCGCCGCTCCATCGTGAGCGCACCCGTCACGGTGGGATGAAAGACAGCCTCGGGTGCATCCATGCACGCATGACGAAAATCACCGGTCGACATCGGCGCGTCTTCCGTCGCGAGGCTGGCGTCCTGATCTGCATCGTCTGACGCGTGTGCATCATGCAAGACGCTCGACGTATCCACCTGGCCGGCATCATGCGCCGTGCTCGCATCGGGGCATCCCATCGAGAAGACGACGAGGAGTGAAGCCAGGCTCTTTCGCGCGCCTCGGCACGAGGTCAATTGCTGCATCGCAACATCGTGCGCTCGCTTTGGAAGCTTGACCCGATCTTTCTCGTCGCCGAGCGCTTTTTGCAACGCAACACGCCTCCGGATGGCAGCTCAAAACGGACACGGTGGCTGCGGGTTGCCGCTACGATAGCGCCCCTATGCGCCTGCTCCGGTTCGCCCTGCTCCTCCTTCCATGGCTCGCCCTCCCCCTGGCTGCACAGGCCCAAGAGGCCGCGACGCCGACCGCGACGCCGACCGCAAGCACGCACACATGTGACCCTGCCTCCGCACCCGAAGAGCGCTTTGCATGCGCCTCCGCAGCAGCCACGGAAGGTTATTGGGACGACGCGCTGCGCGAGTTCAGCGCCCTCTACGCGGACACGCACGCCGCGGCTGCACTGTTCAACGTGGCCGTCGCGTATCAATCGCTCGGACGACACCTCGAAGCGCGTGATGCGTTCGGTCGTGTGCTGAGCGAGCACGCAGCCGACCTGGATGATGAGCTGCGCTCCGAGGTCGGAAGGCAGTTTGGCATCGAGGCGGGGCGTGTTGCGCGCGTGCGCATCTTTGAGATCCCGCGGCGCGAGACGGTCCGCCTTCGCTTTGACGGTCGCACGATTGGCATTGGCGAAGCGGAGCCCACGGTCATCGAGGCCAACCCGGGTGCGCACGGGCTCACGCTCACCGAGACTGGATACCAAGAGTTCGCCTGGGAGGGCTCGCTTGCGGATGGTGAAAACCTGGAGCTGCACGCGCTGCTGACACCCACACCCGCGACGCCGCGTGAGGTCTACGAGGAGCCCGCCTTCTGGGTTGGGATGGCGTTGCTCGCAGGGGCCATCGCAGGTGGCTCCGTGCTTGGCTGGTGGCTTCAAGAAGATGCGCAACTCGACACACGTGGCGGCTTTGTGCTGCGGATTGGAGGCTGAGATGAAGCACGCATTGCAAGGTTCGATGAAGGGCGCGTTCGCTCTCTCCGTGCTCTCCCTCTCCGCACTCTCGGGCTGCGCGCAGAACGCTGTCTTTGAGCTGCATGTGCGGCTGCCCACCGCGAACGTGATGCCCGGCGCACGCTTCATTCGCATTCAAGTGCAGCCCACGACAGCGAGCTTTGACACCTCCTTCGACAGCGGCGGCACCGCAGCGATCGAGCTCCCTTCCACGAGTGACGAGCGCGGCGTCATGGTGAGCATCCCGGCGACGGGCGCCGAGCTCACCGAGGGCCTCCATGTGAAGGTGCTGCTCTGCCGTGACGAGGCGTGCACGACGCCGCTGCTCGAGCGTTGGTACGACTTTGAGCGCGTCTTCTATCGCGATCACTACACATGCTTCGACGCGCGCTTCGATCTCGATCTCGCGATGCCGACACTCGACCAAACGCCAGTCGAAGTGGGGATCTGCGACATCGCCGGATGCCTCAACAGCACCTCGGGTCTAAACAATTGCACGGGCACGACGCACGACTGCTTGAGCACCGGAGCGACGCGCGAGAGCACCTTCTGCAACGCGCTGCTTCAGCGCGACGTCCCCTGAGCGAGCGCAGATGGCGCTCTTCGACGGCCTTGAGGAGATTGACTGGAGCGCCCTTCAGCACGCCTATGGCGCAGCAGAGGATGTGCCCGAGTTGCTGCTGGCACTTGGCGATCCGGACGCCTCCGAGGCTGAGCTTCGCACGACCAAGGACACGCTCTGGGGCAACCTCTTTCACCAGGGCTCGCGCTACGAGGCGAGTGCGCACGCGGTGCCCTTCTTCTTTGAGCTGCTCCGTGATGGGAACGTCTCCGAAGAGGTTGCTGCATTCGCACTCACGTACCTTCATCACCTCGCGCTGGGCTATCCGAGCGACCGCTTCCCTGAGCGGCCAGCACCAGACACTTGGGCGCATTCGAAGTGGATCCTCTCAGAGGATGAGACGCGTTCTCTGAAGATGGAGAAAGCCTCGGCGAAGTTTCCGCGTAGCTCGGAGATTGCGCGGCGCTTGGAGACGCATTGGGCGTTGCAGACGTACTTCGCGGTGGAAGCGGGAATCGAGGCCGCACTGCCCAGCCTGTTTCACGCCGAGGCCAAGGTCGCGGAGGCGGCGTGCGCGCTGGTCGCGGACTTTCCACGACGCGCGAATGCGACCGTGCCAGCGCTCCTACAGGCGCAGGCGGAGCGTACACACGATGGTCGTGGTGCCGCGCTGCTCGCGCTCGCCTTGCTCGGTCATGACACCGCAGAGCTGCTTCCGACCGCGCTGAACAGCGCCTCGGAAGAGGAGCGCATCTACGCGGCATGTGCGGCTGTGTTCTCGACGCCAGCGCATGTGAGCGACGCGGTCGTTGCAATCTTGATTGCCCCCGCCTCCGCGGGGCTTGCGAAGACTGCCAATCCCTTCGCGAATACCTTCGGTGCACTCGTGGGCGCAGCCCTGACGTGCCTCCCCGCAACGCATCACGGACAGGCCATCGCGGCGCTCGCTTCGGCACATCAAGCGGCAGACGCGATAGCGACGCTGCAGCTCAGCCAGCAGATGCTTCGTCTCGCATTCCCGACTGCACCGCCCGAAGAGGCGTCCGCGCTCACTGCGGCGCAACGCGAGGCCTTGGAGGCCATCCTCTCGCACGGAGCATGGACGCTCCCCAAGGGCGGCAAGGGCACGTTCTCCAACTACACGAACGTCCTTCGCGCGTTTCGCTTGCCCGACTCGGCAGAGGCCCTCCGCACCTGGCTCGCGAGCAACGCGACCGCCACAAACACCGAAGCCTGACTCTCCGAGGAGAATCAGGCTTCGTTGCTCTTGTTTCAGAAATCGGGGCGGCGGGATTCGAACCCACGACCCCCAGACCCCCAGTCTGGTGCGCTAACCAGGCTGCGCTACGCCCCGGTCTTCAAAGAGGCGCCGACCATATCTGCATTCGCTTCGTGTGCAAGGCCGAAGATGCGAAGTCGAAGCGATTGCCTCACGCGCTCCGCTCGTGTTAGCGCGCATGCATGAGCGAGCCTGCTGACTACGATGAACTCGCTTCGCTGCTCGCGGAGGCGGCAGAGCATCTGCGCTTTGAGCATGAGGCCGGCGGTATCGGCCTTCCTTGGAACTACGCAATCCGCGCGGCGGCTGCACAGACACAAGCGTCTCCGGCGTCGCGGCCCCAGCCGGCACCCGTGCAGCGTCCTGTTGCAACTTCTGCAACGCCGTCCGTAGCGTACGTCCCACAGAGTTCACCCGCGCCGATTGTGCTCCCCTCCACGCCCAAGCCCGCAGCCCAGCAAGCCGCGAAGGCCTCCACTGCGGCACAGGAAGCCGACCTCGATGCGCTCCTCTCGCGTGCACGTGAAGCGCGCAAGCCCACAGCGCCCGTGCAACCGACGCTCGATGTTGCGCGCGCAGCGCCTGCAGCTCCTGCAGTGCGACTCGACTCCGGCCCGCGGCTTACCGTGCTTCAAGACCTGGCGAGCAAAGCTGCTTCATGCACCGCTTGCGGGCTTCATGCGTCGCGTACCAAGTCGGTGTTCGCACGTGGCGATGCGATGTCGCGCATCGTGTTTGTCGGCGAGGGCCCTGGCGAGAATGAAGACAAGCAAGGCGAGCCCTTTGTTGGCGCTGCGGGGCAGCTGCTCGACAAGATGATCGTCGCGATGGGGATGAAGCGCGATGCCGTCTACATCTGCAACGTCGTGAAGTGTCGGCCGCCTGAGAACCGCACGCCGACGACCGAGGAAGCGAGTGCGTGTGGGCACTTTTTGGATGGCCAACTCGCAGCGATTGCACCCGTCGTGATTGTGGCATTGGGGCGCTGTGCGGCGGAGCGCCTTGGATGCGCCGAGCCCGGAAAATCATGGCGAGGAACATGGGGCGCTTACCGAGGCACGCCCGTGATGCCCACCTACCACCCAGCCTATTTGCTGCGCAGCCCAGACATGAAGCGACCCGTCTGGGAGGACCTTCAGAAGGTCGTCGCGCGGCTCTCTCGCAGTGAGGCGCCATGAGCACAAACGCGAACGAACTGAAGCCTCCTCACCGCGTGCCTGGGCACGACCCTGAGGATGACGGCGGCGACAGCAGCGCCTTCGAGGACGCGATCCGCGAGCTGCCCGAGCTCGATGGTGAGGCCGGCTCCGAGGCACACGACCTCGACGGCGGCGAAGGTGGCCCGAGCGAGCTTGGGGAGTCGATTGCGGGAGACAGCGAGGATGCCGATGCGGAGCTCCTCGCGGAGGCGATGATCGACACCCTTCAAGACCTGGAGAGCGAGAGCTGGGAGACGGCCGAGGACGAGCCCGTCGATGCCGATGATGAGCTTGCGGTGGGCGAGGGAGAGTCTTGGTCGGATGACAGAGTCGATGAGAGTGCCTTCTCGGAGGAGGAGCTCGATCGAGACCCAGCGACGCCCGAAGACGGCGGCGAAGAGGGCTTCGAGGATGACCTCTTGGGCGACATGAGCCTCCCACCTGGCAGAGCACCCGCGCGACCAGGCGAAGAGCGGGCAGACGAGGACGAGAGCGACATCCCGGGGCTCAACGAGTGGCGCCCCTGAGCCAAAGATTGCACGCGCGTCTGGAGGAGGGCACGGGCCCTTCGGATGCGGGCTTGGCGCACGAAGTCGGCTTGGAGAACCCGACGGAAGAAGCCCTTGCGCTGGCCGTGCTGGTGCGCGCGGATGGAGCACGAACACGTGCGCCGTTGGCCGTGTGGAGCCCGCCTGAGAGGCCGCGTGGTGAGGCGACGGATGCTTCGTTTCTTGGGCAGCTCGTCGCGACAACCTCGGGGACCCGCATTGGGATCGATGCGCTCGATGATGTGCCAACGCTTATCGCGGTGTTGCGCGGAGGAAGCCTGCGTCAGCGTCGTGCGGCCGTGCTTCGCATCCGTGCGCTCGCGCCGACACTCGTGGAGCGTGATCGGGTCGAGGCAGACCGTGCACTCTCGGCGATGCGTGATGAGGGCCTCAGCATCGAGCTTGCGCATGCGCGTGGAGCGCTCTCGAGCAGCGATGTGAGCGAGCTGCAGGCTGAGGAGGCGCTCGCGGCTTCCACGCTCAGCGACCTCGCCGCGCGGGTTGCGCGATACGACGATGATGAAGGGGCGAGTGAGCCCTTCTCGACCCTCGACGCCGAGTCCTTGGCACGCGTCGGCGCGCACTTTCGCAATGCGCCCGAGGGCCTCGTCGCGCACGTCTCCAGCATCCTTGAGGGTGCGCTCTCGGTGCCTGAAGAGATGCGCGTGGCGCTTGTCTCGGCGCTGCGCATCTCGGGTGATGCGCGGCTTGTCGCTGTGCTCGGAGCGCTGCTTGATTCTCCCTCGCGCGAGCTCGCCCTCGAGAGCGCGCGTGCGCTTGGCATGATCGACTCGCAGGCCGCGCACGTGCTGCTCTTGGAGGCGTATCGCGCCCGCACGACGCCCGCGGATCGCGCTGTCCTGGGTGGTGCGCTGGCGCTGCACGGGGATGTCTCCGCGCGTCAGGAGTTGCGCGAGACGATGCGGGCCGATGACCCGCGCGCACGACTTGCTGCAGTCGATGCCATTGGCTCGATTGCGACGAGTGAGGACTTCGACCCGCTCGCGAGCTTGCTCGGCACAGGCACGCTCGGCCTCGACCGCGCGCTCATTCGTTCCCTTGGAAAGCTTGGCGATGCGCGTGGCCTTCGGCTCTTGCGCGAGTTTCGTGACAGCGAGCGAGGGCGCGGGCTTGCGGCTGAGCTTGATGACGCAATGCAGAGCATTCGTGCGCAGATGGAGCTGCGCGGAGAGCGGGATGCGCCGCAACTTCGCGTGGCCCCGATCATCGTGCGCTCGGAGAGCTCCTGGTGGGGCCGAGCACGCTGCCTCTTTCAGGTCCTCATCGCCGACATCCTGCGACGTACTGGCTCGCCTGTGCGCGCGCTGCGTCGACTCGATGTCGCCATCAGCATCGCGCGCGACGTCGCGGACCCATGGATCCTCAAGGGCATGATTCTCGAATCACGGCATGCGGATGCGGAGGCGCTGAGCATCTGGCGCAGGGCCATCGAGATCGATCGCGATGTGGTGCAACGGAGGGCCACACGTGCCCTTGCGCGCACCTTCTTGCGGCGCGCCGAGGCGATGCGCGTGGAGGGCCGACGCGATGTCGCGCGAGGCCTGCTTGATGAGGTGCTCTCGCTTGATCTCTCTCGCGCTCCGATTGCGCTGCAGCAGGCCATTCGTCGCGAGCGTGAGCGCCTCGCACAGGAGGACGCATGAGCGCGGACGCTTGGAAAGCAGCGCTCGGGGCGACCGCCCCAAGTGCGCCAACTGTCGACGCGCCCGACGTCATGCGCGTCGTCGTCGACGTCACGGTGGGTGCCAAGCGTGGGCTCGTCACGGCCTCTCTTCGCGAGGGCCGCGCGTTCTTTGTGGACGACACCGGCGCAACGACGGGCCCCTTCGTGGACGGTGCGCGCGCCTGGCTCGAAGCGCTCGTGCATGGCGGCGCGGCGCTCGCATCGCGGGACATCGCAGGCGAGTTCCGAGGCTCACTTCCGCCGCGGATGCTTGAGGGCGATGCGCTGCGTGAATTCGCTCTCACGTTCTGGCGTTCCGGCATCGCAGGCGCCAAGCGCGGCGCACTTGAAGACTCACTTCGTCAGGTGCGCGCAGCCCTCTCCAAGCCGTGCGATGCGCGTTGGCTTGCACGCTTTCAACAGGCGCTTCTTCGTGAGGATGTCGCCTCGCTTGCACACCTGCTGCGCGGGGCACTCGTGCGCCTCAGTGCGACCACGCAGCCGCGCTCGGATTTGCGCCTCGTGGAAGTCGCGCGTGAGCACCTCGATGCGAAGTCACCGCGTGCGATCGAGCGTCGCTACTTTGTCGATCTGCATGAGGGGAGCTTCTTCTCCGAGGAGCGCGTTCAAGGCGGCACGGCCTCGACAGGACCGATGCCCCGCGTGCTTGAGGTGGGGCTTGCCGAGGCGCGCATGGAGGCGATTCCCGCCTGCCTCGCGATTCAGCAATACACATTGCAGGCTGGCATCGATGAGGCCGCGGGCGCACAGCTCGAAGCGCTCGCGCTGCGCGATTTCGAGACCTTGATGAAGCGGGTGGACGCGGCGCTGGATGCGCATCCGGGCTTTGCAGAGCCAGTCTTTCTACTCGCCCCAAGTCGCTGGACTCCGAGCCCCGAGAAGCGCGATCAACTCGATGTGCGTGACACCGAGGGCGCGGCCCTGCCGTGGAGCTCCGAGGATGTCTCGGCATGCCTTGCCCTGCTGGATGTGCTCGCCGAGAGGGACCCAACTTGGCTTGTCGTGCGCGCTGCACCGCAGTCTGGTGAACATGCCTTCGTGCCACTCTCGTGTGGCTATCGCGAGGGCGATGCGTGGGTCGTGCGTCGCCTTCGCGGTTGACGCTCAGAGGCCGAGGTACATGCGGACCTGCGACTCGCCCCAGCCGAGCATCACGTGACAACCCGAGCTGTTCTCGATGATGACCGTCGGCGTCGAGAGTCGGCCTGGCTGACCACAGCGCGCCACGTGCGCGAAGCCTGCCTCCACACCCGCTGAGGACTCTGTGCTGACATCCGAGAAGGCGACGCTGTTCGCACCGAAGAAGGTGCGTGCCTGGCGGCAATATCCGCAGGTGCGCGTGCCGTAGAGGGTCACCGTGGCCGTCCCTCCTCCACCGCCGCTGCATTGGCCTGCCGCGCTGCACGTCTGGCCTGTTGTGCAGCTGCCGCAGGTTCCGCCACAGCCATCCGAGCCGCAGGAGCGACCCGTGCACATCGGCGTGCACGAGGGTGCGCGATAGGCATCC
>JBILQT010000277.1:0-9395 GCA_044373065.1 Sandaracinaceae bacterium | reverse complement strand
GTGCACCGACGCGTCGACCGAGACCACCTGCAACGACGACTATGACGGCGCCCCCGAGGGCGACTTCCGCTCCACACTCCAGCTCACCGCCGCGGTAGCCGGGACACTCACCGTAGTCGTGAACAGCTACGACGTGCTCACCGCGCCCGAGTCCGTGTCGGTCGAATTTCGCCTTCGGCCGATCGTCGCCGCAGGCCAGCCCTGCGACCCTGCCGGCGTGATGAATCGCTGCGCGACCGTGGCGTGTCCGGCATCGGGCACGCCCGTCTGCCCGTGAGCGAATCGAAGCGACAAAACGAAGCGGCGTGGGCGTGGGCTCGCGCCGTTTTCGTTTGCACCATGCGATGCTTTGCCGATGAAGCTGCGCCTTGCTCCCGCCCTCCTCGGCTCCCTCGCCTGTGTCTCGATCGCATGTCCGACGACCACACCCCAAAGCGATGCGGCCGTCGAGGTCGATGCGGCGATCCTCCGCGTGGACGCCCCGATCCCGGATGCGCCTGCCGCTGCCGACGCAGGCGTGGACGCCTTCAGCGGATCGTCCCTGGGAACCTGTGCGGCCCCCCGCGAGGTGAACCTCACGCTCGGTGAGCCCATCACCGTGCGAGGTGACACATCACGCGGCGCAGCAGGCGCACTCGACTTGGTCAACTGTGGCGCGGGCTCACCCTTTTCAAGGCCGCCTCAAGAGGTCCTCGCGATTCGCATTCCTGGCTCCGGAATGACGGCGGTGCGCTTCGACCTCACGATGGACACAGACGCAGAGTTCGACACCGTCGTTCAAGTGCGCACGACATGCAGCGAGGCGCCAACCGACCCGACGACCACGTGCTTCGACAACGTCGGGGAGTCGATCCAGAGCGCGGGCTCGTTCGCGGCGATGGGCGGCTCGACCGTGTACCTCGTCATCACAGGCTTCGATGGGGCCGTCTCCGAGGGCGCCTACACGGCGACCTTCACCTCGATCGACAACGCGCCTCCGACACTCAACTCGGTCAGCGCGCGACGCATCAATGGCGAGCGCTTGGTGGTTCGGGGCGATGGCGCGGATGCGGACTCGAACGCGGTTGGATTCGTGGTCGAGTACCTCGACGCATCGGGCGCGTTGATCCGCGGCGCCGCGGGCACGGGGCCCTTTGCGCTCGACTTTGACGCTGACTTCCGCATGCCCACCTTCAGCGCGGTTGCGACGCAAGCGTTGGTCGAGACCGATCCACTCTTCGTGATGGCCGCCTCCCTGCGCGTGTCGGTCGTCGACGAGCTCGGCGCGACGAGCGCACCACGCACGGTGAGCATCGAGGACCGTGTTGAGGTGGACTACGGCGAGGCCTGCGACGCGATGCGCTTCTGTGTGGAACCCAACGTCTGCACGGCGGGCATCTGCCAGGCGACGATGGCCATCCGCGATGCCTGCACTGCGGCGACAACCATCCCGCTCGTGACGCCAACGACCACCGCGACCATCGCGCATCAGACTGCGGCCCTCCCAGTCGGAGACGGGCTCTTCACCGGTGCGTGCGCGGGCGGAGGCGCCGAGCGGCTCTTCAACGTCACCGTCCCCGCAGGTCGCTTCGATCTCATCGCAACCACGCTGGTCGATGGCACGCGCATGATGCTCGACACCGCGATTCACATCCGCTCCGTCTGCGGCAACCAGCGCAGCGAGGTGGCCTGCAGCGATGACGCTGGCGCCGAGGGCGACCTCCGATCACGCGCCGAGGTCGAGAGCGCCGCGCCAGGCAACTACACGGTGTTCATCGACACCTACGCGCCCCTCGCGGATGCACGCGTTGCGGCCTTCGACGTCATCCTGCGACCTGTCCTCGCGAGCGGCGCCGCATGCGACCCGATGGGCGTGAACAACCGCTGCGAGGGTGAGTTGTGCCCGGCAGCGGGCGCGGCCGTCTGCCCGTGAGCGCGAGACCTACGCGCCCTTTTTCGCGGGCACTTCGTTGCGACCTCGCCTCGCATGCGACACGAGAGCGCGATGAACGGCGTGACCAACGTTTCGGCATCGCAGGCGACCCCAACTGTCCACATCGTGGGCGCGGGCCTGGCGGGTTGTGAGTGTGCATTTCAGCTCGCGGAGCGCGGCATCGAGGTCGTGCTCCACGAGCAGAAGCCCGAGAAGCGCACACCTGCGCAGGTCGGCGATGAGCTTGCGGAGTTGGTCTGCTCGAACTCCTTTCGCGGCGCCGCGCTGACCAACGCTGTCGGCCTCTTGAAGGAAGAGATGCGGCGCGCAGGGTCGCTCGTGATGTCGGTCGGCGATGTCACCCGTGTGCCTGCAGGCGGCGCCTTCGCCGTCGACCGTGAGCGCTTCTCCCGCGAGATGACGGCGCGCATCGAGGCGCATCCGCGCATCCGTGTGGTGAAGGGCGAGGTCACGGAAATCCCCGATGTGCGGCCCCTTGTGATCGCCACGGGCCCACTCACGGGCGATGCGCTCGCTGCGAGCATTGCGAACGCGGTCGGCAAAGATCACCTCGCCTACTACGACGCGATTGCGCCCATCCTCGATGCGAGCTCGATCGACATGGACGAGGTCTTTCGCGCGAGCCGCTACGACAAGGGCGATGACGACGCGTACCTCAACTGCCCGCTCGACAAGGAGGGCTACTACGCCTTCGTCGCGGCCCTCGTCGCGGCCGAGAAAGTTGCGCCGCGTGAGTTCGAAGAGGTGCGCTACTTCGAGGGCTGCTTGCCCGTTGAGGTCATGGCCGAGCGCGGTGAGCGCACGCTCGCCTTTGGCCCAATGAAGCCCGTGGGCCTGACGAACCCGAAGACAGGCCGCTGGCCCTACGCCGTCGTGCAGCTTCGTCCCGAGGATGAAGACCGCAGCGCGTACAACATGGTCGGCTTTCAGACGCGCATGAAGTGGCCTGAGCAGAAGCGCGTCTTTGCGATGCTGCCCGGCCTGAAGAACGTGAATTTCCTCCGCTACGGCAGCGTGCACCGCAACACCTTCGTGAACGCGCCACTGGTGCTCAGCGATGACCTCTCGATTCAATCGCTGCCGGGCGTGCACCTCGCGGGGCAGGTCGCTGGTGTCGAGGGCTACGTCGAGAGCGCGGCGTGTGGCTTGCTCGTCGGCATCGCGCTCGCGCGTCGCATCCAAGAGGGCGTCACCTGGGAGGACAGCCTACCTCCGCGCGTCACGGCGCTGGGCTCGCTCTGGTCGCATCTGCGCACGCCAAGCGAGCGCTACCAGCCCTCGAATGTCGTCTTCAGCATGTTCCCCTCGCTCGAGGATGCGCCGGAGGATCCGAACGTCGATCCGAGCGTTCCCAAGCCGCTCGGTTCATCTGTTTCCCTTCCGGGAAAGAAGAAGCGCCTCAGCTCCGGCCTTCGCAAGCGCGCGCGCTACGCCGTGCTCGCCGAACGGGCACTCGACGCACTGCCCGCATGGCTCACACACATCGGTGCAGACAAGCTCGCGACGGCGCATGCGCTTGAGCAGTTGGTCGAAGAGACCGAGGAGGCGCGTGAGTCGCCGCCGCCCGCGATGACCTGAAAGAACCTGCCATGACGGAATCCACCACCACCGCAGCCCGCGAGAAGACGCCCCTCTGGGTCTACCCTGCCGTCTTCTTCGGCGCGCTCCCTGCCGTCTTCGCGGTTGGCATCCTGGGCTTCATCACCTGGTACTCGATGGCCCACAACGAGGAGAGCTGCCCCTACCACCACGTCGTCACCCGCCCCGTCGGTGATGGCGCCTCGGTACGCGAGGACGCACGCCGCTGCATCGACGCGGTGGAAGAGCATCGCTGGACCGTCGAGCGAGGCACCGCAGAGCCCCGCGAGCTGGGCCGCTACCCGCTGGAGGCCGCGCAGATCGAGCAAGGCTTCCCGTGGACGGCAGACATCGAGGACGGCCGCGTGGTGATTCGCATTCAGAACGAGGGCCGCGGCGAGTTCGTGCTGCGTGAGCCGACGGAGGAGGAGCTGCAGTAGAGCTCTCGGTCGACGCTGTTGCTCTCAAGGCGGCATGAGATCACCGTCGGCCGATGAACCGCTCTCGAGCCTTGGTCGCTCTCTCGCTGCTCGCCCTACCCGCAGCACTGACCGCCTGGCATTTCGCGCAACCGGTCGAGGAGCCCATCGCGCGCGAGTCGCCTGCGCCGACACCCGCTTCAGCAGCGCCGAGCGCGTGGGGTGTGGTTGTGGTCGTGCCTTGTCACGGCGCACAGATCATTGCGTCAGGCGATGTTGTCTACGGATGCCGTGATCGCATCGACGCATCGACGGGGCGCTATCTGGTTCAAGGGACCGTCGAGCTTCCAACGTGGGGCACGCTGGCTTCCATCCACGGGGACCTTGTCGTTCATGAGAATGGAGATCTCGGCGGTTGGCGGGTGACGCGTCTCTCGACGGGAGAGGAAGTGCAGCGGCTCGACTTCGGTGAGGCGGCATTGCGGCCCATCGGACAACACGGGGATCGGGTCTGGTGGCAGGCCGCACCGGACGACGGTCCCATCGAGTTCGTGGCGTTCGATCTCGCTTCCATGTCGCGCTCCTTCGAAGGCTTTCGTTGCGCATCACATGATGCGCCTCTCTTCGACGCGAACGGTACGCCGACATGCGCTGCGCGATGCGAGGGCGGTGACGGGATATGCCTTCAGCGCGCGGAGACTGCGCGTGTTCGCTTGCCGGAACTCGATGCGGACGCGGGCGATGCCTACGGCGCCATCGGCGATGGGCGCTTGTGGGTACTGAAGGACGGGACGCTTCGATGGATGAACATCGACGGGACAGACGACGCAGCGTTCGAGCTGCGCTCCAACGTTCACGCTTTCGGTGTGCTCGATGCGACGGAGGACCGCGTGCTCGCATGGCTGACGCGCGAGGAGGACGACACGCAGCTGGTGGTGTTCTCAAGGGACCCGCACACAAACCGATGGCAGGCCAGTGCACCCTTGAGCGAGCCAATCGCTACCTGGGGCGGCTCGCCCATCCACAACGCCGCACAGATTCTCGACTCGGGGCGCATCGCCTTCGTCGTGGATGAGCATCTCTATGTCCTCGCCGAAGGCGGGCACCTTGAGACGCCTCCGCCACCGTCGATTGCGCCCCTCGAAGGGATGGTTGCCATGCCGCTCGGCGAGGACGGGATCTACCGCGACGGACAAACGGAGTTCGCACCACGGCCAACGACTGCAGCGATGCTTGTTCGACCGGCCACGCAAGATGACCGCGCGCGCTACGTGGCCGTGGCGTTCCTTCACGAGGGGCTCTTCGCCAATCTTCCCGCGGCCGAGCTCTCCATCGGTCTGCGCAACGCCGTCCTGCCCAACGGCTTCTCCAACCGCGTGCGCACCTGGCGTGAGAACGGCGCGCGCCGCTGGCGCATGCAGACCTCGCAGAACGACTGCGTGTACGACGCCACTGCGTATGACGTGCTCGAGCGCGACGCATTCTTCGAAGTGCGCAGCACGCACTTCGGCTCCGAATGTCAGGAGCTCACGGGCGAAGCAGCCGAGTCGTGTCGAAACGGCGATGCGGTGTTTGGCTCGGTGCCCGCGGACGCCGAGGTCGTTCCTGGGCTGCCGGACAGCTTTGTGGGTGACAACGCACTTGAGCCCTGACCGCAATCACTCGGATGTTGAAGAGTTCGACGAGGGATACTCGAGACCGTGGCGCATCTGCTCGATGAAGTTCCCGTGGCTCTCGGGCCGTTCGATGTGTTCGAACCTCGGAACGTGAAAGCGAAAGGCCTCTGCCTCGCTTTTCATGCGCCGCTCTTCGAGCCCCGTCGCGCTCAGATTGCCGATGCGATCACCCGCGTGACGGGCCACCAAGATGCAGCCGTGGGGCTCACATTTTGGGAACCACAGCACGCTCGTTTCCTGAGCTTGCCTGAGGCGTTGGCGTTCCTGGCGCAGCATGGTGTCGGCGTCGCGGAAAGTTGGGATGTTCGGGTGCTCGTATCCGACGAGCCCGAAACGCCGATCTGCCACTTTGCTTCGCAGGATGTCCCGATGTCGCTGCAGGCCGTTCATGCGCTGTCGGAGATGTTGGTTCGACTGGACCACGGCACCTGGGAGGGCCTCAGCATGGGCCTATACCTCTGGAACCGACGCGCTGAGGTTCTCGCTCGCTTCTGGGACGATCGGGGCGCCGACATCCTCTGTCGTGACGCGATGGGGCGCTCGGTGTGTGCCCAACGGCTGCTGGAGCACGTCGACCAAGCACTCACCGCACTTGTCTGGAAGCCTTGAGCGCCCCCAACACGCTCACCCCAGCGTCACCTTCGCCCAAGCACGCTTCCCAGCCTTGATCGTGTACACGCCAGGCGCGAGCTTCTTGAGCTTGTCGGTCACCTTCACGCCATCGATCTCGACGGCGTTCTGCTCGATGAGCGTGCGCGCCTTGCCGTTCGATTCCGCGAGGCCTGCGCCGACCAAGACGTTCGCGAGCGGCGTCTCTGCGCCCGTCGATGCGACGCTCACTTCGGGGATCGCATCGGGCATCTCGCGACGCGAGAACTGCTTCTCCCAGGCAGCCCAGACGCGCTCGGCTTCAGCCTGTGAGTGGAAGCGCGCGACGAGCTCGCAGGCGAGCAGACGCTTGGCCTCTTTGGGGTGCAGCTTGCCTTCGCTGACCTCGCTGCGACGCGCCTGAATCGTCTCGAGGCTCTCCTTCGAGAGCAGCTCGTAGTAACGCCACATCACCGGGTCCGAGATGCTCATCAGCTTGCCGAGCTGCTCCTCGGGCGACTCGCTGACGCCGACGTAGTTGTCGAGCGACTTGCTCATCTTGTCGCCCACGATCTTGCCGCTCTCATCGGCGTGCGCCGTGAGGCCTTCGAGCAAGGGCGTGGTCATCACGATTTGCGGCCGCTGCCCGTACTCCTTCATCAGGTCGCGACCGACCATCAGGTTGAAGAGCTGGTCGGTGCCGCCGAGCTCGACGTCCGCGACGATGTGCACGGAGTCGTAGGCTTGGACGAGCGGGTAGAGGAGCTCGTGGAGGGAGATGCTCGACTCTTCTTGCCAGCGCTTCTTGAAGTCTTGGCGCTCCATCATGCGTGCGAGCGTGTAGCGACCGGCGAGCTTGATGACGTCGGCGAAGACCATCGGCGAGAGCCAGCTGCCGTTGTAGACGAGCTTGGTCTTCTCGCGGTCGAGGATCTTGAAGGCCTGCTCGGCATAGGTGCGCGCGCCCGCATCGATCTCTTCTTTGGTGAGCGGCGGACGCGTCTTGTTCTTGCCCGAGGGGTCGCCGATCGACGCCGTGAAGTCGCCGATGACGAAGTAGATCTCGTGACCGAGCTCCTGGAACTGCCGCATCTTCTCCATCAACACGGTGTGCCCGAGATGCAGGTCAGGGCGCGTCGGGTCGAAGCCCGCCTTGATCTTGAGCGGGATGTTCTTCTCGTACGACTCCTTCAAGCGCGCGAGGAGATCCTTCTCGCTGACGAGGTCGACGATGCCGCGGGAGAGCTCGCGGAGTTGTTCTTCAGGCGTGCGAAAGGCCATGGCTGTTTCCTTAAGTCAGTTTGTAGATCAGGGATTTGCCAATTAGCGCGCAGGATTTTGATTTCAGCGCGAGCGCGCCCGGAAGGAGCGACTGAGGGGTACTCATGTACCCCGCAGGGAGCGACTGAGGACGTAAGCCGCGATCAAATCAAAAGACAAGCGCGGTCAACGCGCGATAGGTTGCGCCGTCGAAATCAGTAGCCGGGGTGGCGGAATGGCAGACGCAGAGGACTTAAAATCCTTGGTCACGCAAGTGATGTGCGGGTTCAATCCCCGCCCTCGGCAACGATGCGACGACGCTCCGATCAGCGAAGGTTGGTGCGGAAGAAGTCGATGATGCGGGCCTGCAGGCGACGCGAGACGGCGGGCTCGGGGACCATGTGCGTGAAGCCTGCGAGCGGGAGGAACTCGTGCGGGCGTCCGGCGCGGAAGAGCGCGTCGGAGAGCTTGATCGCGTGGCTGAAGTAGACGTTGTCGTCGGCCGTGCCGTGCACGATCAGCAAGGGGCGAAGTGTCTCGCCGGGGGTGGGCTCCGCGGAGGCGAAGGTCAGCACGCTGGAGCGGCGGTAGGCGCCGTCGGCTGCGTCTTCGGCTTCAGGGAGGCCGAGGAAGCGCTCGGTGTAGTGCGTGTCGTAGTCGCGCCACTCGCTGACGGGTGCGCCGGCGACGCCTGCGTGGAAGACGTCGGGGCGACGCAACACAGCCATCGAGGAGAAGTAGCCGCCGAAGGACCAGCCGTAGATGCCGACGCGCGACATGTCCATCTCGGGGTGCAATGCGCCAGTGGCTTGAAGGGCCGCGACCTGGTCTTCGAGGGGCACCGAGATGAAGTCCTCGCGGATGGCGCGCTCCCATGCGCGACCACGTCCGGGTGTCCCGCGGCCGTCGAACGAGACGACGATGAAGCCGTGATCGGCGAACCATTGCGGCAAGAGCCAGCGGTCGCGCTCGACCATGACCTGCTTGTGCCCGGGGCCGCCGTAGACGTAGACGAAGACGGGGTAGCGACGCGTGGGATCGAAGTCGCGCGGGCGGATGATTGCCGCCGCGAAGTCGCGCTCACCGACGCGCTCGAAGGTCACGTTCGGGTCGAAGTTGGGCGCCTCGGCGACGCTGCGAATCGCGACCGGCTCTGTGCTGCTCGCCGTGCGCACGACCGTGACCTGGCGCGCGTGCGTGGGGCTGCGCGTCGTGTGAACCCAGGCGCTCGCGTTGGGCGCGAAGGTCGCTTCGTGCACGCCGACATCGGTCGTGAGCTGGCGGGGCTCGCCGCCTGCGAGGGGCACCTCAAAGACGTGCATTTCGGTGGGGTTCGCACTCGCGCTGATGAAGACGCGGCCATTGGCCTCATCGACGGCGAGGATGCCGTAGTAACCGAAGTTCGTTGGCGTCAGCGTGCGTACGAGTGCGCCACTTCGGTTGCGCACTTCGAGGCGATATTCGCCCTCGCGCTCCGTCGTCCAGAGGAACTCATTGCCGCCGGAGAGGAAGCGCGGAACGTCCTGATCGAGGTTGAGCCAGGCGGCATCTTCCTCGCGAAGGATGTCGGTCGTGCGCAGTGTCGCGACATCGATCGAGAGCAATGCCTCGTGCTGCTGAAGTCGGTCTTGCACGAGGATGACGGGGCCTGTCTGCGGCCAACGAACAGTCGCGAGGTAGGGGAACGCAGCCTCATCCCAAGTGACGAAGCGAAGCGCGCTGGTGGCCGTTGGTGCCGAGGCCGAGATGAGCGCCAAGCGGACGCGCGCGTTGTTGCGACCTGGACGCGGATAGGCCGGCGAGTTGGGCTCGTTCTCCGGGTGCATCGGGTCGAGGATGTGCATCGACTCCACCTCGGTGGAGTTCGTCTCTTGGACGAGCAGCGTGTGCGAATCAGGCGACCACCAATAGCCCTCGAAGCGACCCATCTCCTCTTGCGCC
>JBILQT010000276.1:0-9437 GCA_044373065.1 Sandaracinaceae bacterium | reverse complement strand
CACCGAGAGGAAGCTTCCGCCTTGCGTCGCATCGCTCAAGAGCATCGCGGCAAGCTCGCTTCCACGCATGCGCACAAAGGCGAAGCGGTTGTCGAAGGGGAGCGCCTCGTAGAACGAACCGTAGGCGAGCGGGCCCTCCGGCAGGTCCGCGCGCAGGCCTCCGCCGTTGTAGAGCGCGACGTCCGCCTGGGGCCGCGCCTGGCGCATCAGGTCGGTGAAGAGATTGCCGAGGGCGGACTCATGGTTGCCGTCGCGATGGATGCCGTCTGCGAGCGTAATGCCCACGGGCGCTTGTCGTTGTGACTCCGCGTGCGCGCGTGCTTCCTCAGCAATGCGTGCGACTTCGGGCATCGGCGTGACAGGCGCGCCCTCGTAGTTCTCACTCGCGCAGGCCTCGGCACGACACATCTGCGTCGGCGCAAAAATGTGTCGCTCGATGAGGTGGCCCTCCGCATCGAAGGTGAGGTCGATGCGACCAAACGCGCGCCCATAGGAGAACGACTCGATGATCGGAATGCCACGCACGCGATGCGCCATGCCCTGATGCGTATGGCCCGCGACAATCGCGTCGACGGTGCCCTCAGGCAGTGCCGCGGCGAGCTCCATCACCTCTTCATCCGTCTCGCAGGAGGAGAGGTCATCCGGGTCTTCAAAGTGCGCACAACGGCCGCCTGCATGGGCCGCCACGAGCACCGCATTGACGCCTTGTGCGCGAAGCAATGTCGCCTGCGTTTGAATGGCCTCGGCGAGTGGAAGGAGCGCGAGATCATCGACATTCGCCGCGATGGTCGTGTGCAGCGTCTCCTCGGTCGTCACGCCGATCACGCCAATGCGCAGGCCGCTCTTCTCCAGCACGACCGTGGGCAACACAGGTCGCGCCTCCGTGCCGATGGAGGCGCGCTCATGCGTCGTGCGGTCAACAAGGTTGGCCGTGAGGAAGGGGTAGGGCGACTCGGCGATGCGCGCGCGCAGTGCACCGCGACGGTCGTCGCTCGGGGATGCAGGCGTGGCCCGTTCACCAAGCGGCCCGTAGTCGAACTCATGGTTGCCGATCGTCACCGCGTCGTAGCCGATCACGCGATACGCAGCAGTGATCGGCGCCCCCTCGCTGAGGTTCGATTCGAGCGTGCCTTGGAACATGTCGCCGCCATCGAGGAGCACAACATCGCCATCCGCAGCACGCGCACGACGCACATTCGCGACGTAGCCAGAGAAGGCCGGCAGGGCCTCGATGTGGCCGTGCAAATCGTTGGTCCCAAGGATGCTCAGCGTGACCTGACGGCCCGTTCCCTGCGCCCGCGAAGGTCGTGGCTGCGACTCCTGCCGTGAGGTCGCGCCGCCGCATGCGGTGAGGAGAGCGAGGGAGAGGCCGAGGATCGAGCGTGAGGCGTAGAAGGCGCGCATGCGGCGCGAGTGTAGACGGCCTTGCACAGGCCTTGCCTTGCAAGTCGCGTCACGCCTGCGTCAGCATGGCGGCAATGACTGAAGTTTCGTCTGCGTTGGGCGCGCACCTCAGCCCGGGCACGACGCTCGGCGCGTACCGCATCGTTCGCTTGCTTGGGCAAGGCGGCATGGGCGCGGTCTATGAGGGTGTGCATGCGCGGGTGAGCAAGCGCGTCGCGATCAAGACGCTGCATGCGCATGTGGCTGCGAGCACCGAGGGCGTTGCGCGCTTCATGCGAGAGGCCGAGGCCGCAGCGCGCATTCGCCATCCTCACACGGTCGATGTGACCGATGTCGGCGTCGAGAACGGCATCGCTTATCTCGCGATGGAGTTCCTCGATGGCGAGGATCTTCGCAAGCGCCTGGAGGGCAGTGGAACACTCGGCGTCGATGAGTTGGTCGACTTGATGTTGCCCGTCTGCTCGGCACTGAGCGCCACGCACGAAGAGGGAATCGTCCACCGCGACCTCAAGCCCGAGAACATTTTCGTCGCCAAGACGCGCGCCGACACCGAGGTGGTGAAGCTCCTCGACTTCGGCATCTCGCATCTCTCGAACCCCGCGGATGCGATGCGCCTGACGAGCACGAACTCGATCATGGGCACGCCCTACTACATCAGCCCGGAGATGGCGGGCGGCTTGAAAAATGTGGGCGCGCCCAGTGACCAATATGCGTTCGGCGTGATCCTCTACGAGTGCGTGACGGGCACGGTTCCCTCGAAGGGCGACTCGCTCTTGCAGGTCTTGCTCAACATCACGACGGTGCCTGTCGTGCGCCCAAGCGTGCTGCGCACGGACCTCCCTCCGGGCTTCGAGGAGATCATCCTTCGCTGCCTTGAGAAGGAGACCTCGGCGCGCTTTCCGAACATGCACGGGGTCGGTCGCGCGCTCCTTCCGTATGCGACGCCGCGTGGTCAGATGCAGTGGAGCCCGACCTATGGCGGAGGCGGCCCGCCACGCGCGTTTGCACCCACCGCGCCTCGCCTCTCGTTGCCCGCACCAACCCCTGCGCGCGCGACGCAACCAGAGCTTCCTGCCCCGACGCTCGAAGCGAGGTCGAGCCTGCCCGTCTCGAATGCACGCTGGTTTGTGCTCGCAGGGGTGCTCGCGTTCGGTGGTGCTGCGGCCGTAGCGGTCTGGGCGATGCGTGCAGACGAAGTTCCGGCTGCGACACTTCCGGTTCGCACCGAGGAGTTCGCGGTGGAGGTTCTCGCCACGCCCGAGGGCGCACAGTTCACGCTCGATGGAACGCTCGTCGGCGCAGGCCCGCTGCACACCTCACTGCCTATCGATGGACGCACGCACACGCTCCTCGTGAGCGCCCCCGAGCATGAGAGTCAGACGCTCACGTTTCGCGATGCAGCGCCTCCGCGCGCCGTCGCGCTGACGCATGTCGTGCAGCTTCCGACGCCTACCGAAGTGCCCACGCCCACAGTCTCAACGCGGACGCAGCGGCCGCACGTCGTTGTAGCGACGGAGCATGGCGAGCCTCCGGTGCCTGTTGTCACAGAGGCTGTTGTGGCCGCGGAGCCGGTGCCGACGGAGACGCATGTGGAGACGCCAGCGACGACGCCTGAGGGGCCGAGGCGCGGGCCGAATGGGACGTACGTGTTGCAGTGACCTACGGCGCCATGACTGGTTCCGGCGCATTGACTGTCCCCGCCATCGAGAAGGAGCCTCGACCCAACTGACCTTGATTGTTGTCACCCCAGCATTGGATGCCGCCCGAGCTCATGCGGGCGCAACCGAATGCGCCGCCCGTTCGCACCTCGCGGACGCCAGTCAGAGAGGGCACCAGGGTTGGCTCCAAGATGTCGCTCGCGACGTTCACCCCCGTCGCCCCCGAGGAGTTGCCGCCCCAGCAGTGCACGCTTGAGCCTGTCGTGGCGCACGCTGTGTCGCCGCGTGCGCTGAAGTGAACACTCCCAATCGGACCCGTCACGGGTCTACTCACCATACCCGGCGTGGCCCTGCTCGTGGTCGAGCCGTCTCCCAGCGACCCAAAGATACCGAAGCCCCAGCACCAGGTTTCGTTGGGCCCAACCGTGGCGCAGGCGGTACTGCTCATGGCTGCGATGCTCATGATGCTTGGGACGCCGCTGACTCGGCTCGGCACGCGTGTGTCGACGCCCGCGTAGCCAAGCTGTCCGGTGTTGTTCGCGCCCCAGCACCACACCTCGCCAGCGTGAAGTGAGCAAGAGAAGCGACTGCCGACGGCGAGGTCGGTCGCACCAGTTCGATCGGCGACTGGAGTCGGAACATGGACGACGCCGCTGCTTCCCGTCTGCCCCTCATTGTTGCGGCCCCAGCAGTAGACGTTGCCCGAGGCGATGGCGCACGTGTGGCTCTGTCC
This sequence comes from Sandaracinaceae bacterium, assembly GCA_044373065.1. Taxonomy (GTDB): domain Bacteria; phylum Myxococcota_A; class Polyangia; order Polyangiales; family Sandaracinaceae; genus JAFLCL01. The sequence continues at coordinate 5,642 of JBILQT010000276.1, read as the reverse complement.
GAGCGCGAGCGCTGTGACGTTGCTGAGGTGGCCACTGACGAGGACCGGCGTGGGACTGTTCATGGTCGTGCCATCTCCGAGCTGTCCCTCACTGTTGCTGCCCCAGCAGTAGACTTCGGCGGCTGTCGCAGCGCACGCGTGGTTCTCTCCGACGCCAACGTGAAGCACACCGCTCAGAGCGACAGCCACCGGTCGCGAGCGAGGTGTGTTCGCGCCGTCTCCGATTTGACCGCCGCCTCCAGCGCCCCAGCACACCACGCTGCCGAGTGCTCGCACTGCACACGCCGAGCTGGCCCCGAGTGCGAACTCGACGGGGTCGTCACAGACGTTCTCCACGCAGCGATTCCAAGCGCAGTCGACGTTCCTCATGCATTGAGGCGCAAACGCATCGAGCGCCGTGTCACGGGGCGCATCGCTGGATGCGTCGTTCGTTGCATCGTTCGTTGCATCCGCAGGTCCCGCGTCGATGTGTATCCCTGCGTCGATGGCGTCCACTTCGGCGGTGCGGCAAGACCCATCGACGCACGTGTCCGACTCGCCACAGATCACGTCCAAGCAAGCATTGCTGAAGCGGAGCGCAATCTCCGTCGTGCGCCCTGGTGCAAAGCCGCCGATGGCGCGAACCGTTGTCGAGCGGCTGCCCGTGAGGTTGGCAGTGACCTCAATCCGGAAGCGACGCGTAGCGTCACCGTCGCGCGGGACGATCCGAGTCGAAAAGGGCCAGCGGTTGCCGGGGACGAATGTCTCTGTGTAGTTGGATACGCGGTCCGGTGTCGTCGGAAGTGGAGGGCTGAAGCCGCGCACCGTGACGCTGGTGATCTGCGGTTGAAGGCTGTCGTCTGCGCTGACGCGAACTACGACGCGCGTCGGTGTGGTGCAGCTCGCGATGACAGCCGTCAGCGCAAGTAGCGCCGTCGCCCATGTTGCGTTGCGCATCAGAAGCTCCCTTCGAGGGCCATGAACACACCACCGAGATTGTCGGATTCAAGCGGATCCTGCGTCCCGAGCACGACGCCGAGAATCACGCCGCCTATCACCAGCGCGCTGCCTCCAAGCACGACCGGCCAGAACCAACCCTCGTGGGTCACATCGTGGTTGCCCATCGGCGCATCCTCGACGACGAGGCTCGGCACAAGCGCAACCGTCACACGCGAGAGTTCGCCCGCACGAATCGTGACCTCAGTGCTGTAGGCGCGATGCCCTGGCGCAGTCACATCGATCACACACCGACCGATGAGCGCCCTGACGGGCTCGTCCAGCGGCATCGAACCCTCCGCCACACCGTTCACGCTGACCTGTGCGCCCTCGATGGCACCGAGAATCTCCACCGTCCCGACATGCTCTGCAGCAGCGGCATGCGCCTCGGTGAGCGGCGCGCGATTCGTCTCGACCCAAGCGTCGTTCGAGGCGAGCGCTTGTCGTAGATGCAGCTCTGCCGCGACGAACTGGCCGAGACCCAGTTGCACAAGCCCAAGCTGCGCTTCTGGTCGTGCACCCGGGTCTTGTGCAAACGCGCGCTCAAAGAGCGGCAGCGCCTCGGCATCGTGGCCCTCACTGCGCAGCGCAATGCCTTGCTCGATGAGCACATCGGCCGATTGAGCGAGAGCGAGGTTGGGAAGACATGCAGCGAAGGCAATCAGCAGTGCTGCAAACCGAGAAGTGAAGCCACTCACCGCGCAAGGCTAACACGGTGCACCCAAGCAAAAGCCCGCCTCCTTCGAGACGGGCTTTGGGTTCGCCAGCTTCCTCACCCCTCGCTCTCGCCACCTTTGTTGCGCGCTGACTTCGGGAAGAAGCGGTCGGCTTTGGCTTTGCCGAGCTCGGCGACGAGCACGCCGTACACCTTCTCGAGCTGTCTGCGGAGGTTGCGGTCGGCCCGCTCAAGCTCGGTGCGTGCGAGGGATTGCGTGGTCTCGGCAGCATCGAGGGCTTCAACCCCTGCGCTGAATGCGACGAGGCCCGCCGGGATGCTTGTTTGCAGTTGCATACGCACGGCATCGCCCTCGGGGAGGTGGGCTGTGGCGCGGCGCTCCAGCTCTCGGTAGCGCGGCACTTCTTGGTCGAGCGTGGCGGTCGTGTAGTAGGCGATGCCCTCGCCGAAGATCAGCGTATAGGGCTCCTCTTTGGACGCCGTGATCCCGCGCCCTGCAAGGGCACTGCGGGCCGTCTGGGCCTCACCATCGAGCGTCTCATCGGCGGCATCACGGTCGGCCAGCGCATCCTGAACCGCGTCCTCCGTGTCCTCCCAAGCACGTCCCTTGGCACGCAGCGCCAGCCCCTCTCCCTGCAGCTCTGCGGCAAGCAGCAAGCGCCCACTCGCACGCAGCCGACGCGCGACGTAGCGCGTGTACTTCACCACAACCGGATACCCAGCTCTCTCTTGCGGAAGTTTCATCCGTCCTCCTGTCTGGAGAGCGTCGCCGAGAGGCCGGGGTTTGGGCAAGCGGCAGCGGGATACCCCCGAAATGCAGCCACAAATCGCGTGTGTGCGGCGGGATACACGTGGGGTGGAGCCACAAAGCGTCTGTATGCGGCGGGATACGAGCGCTCCCAAGCTCCAAGGTCGTGCGTATGCGGCGGGATAGAGCCGAGATGTGGCGAGAGAGCGCGTGTATGCGGCGGGATACAAGTGGGATGGAGCTGGAAAACGCGTGTGTGTCGCCGAGAACGCGTGAGAACGGGACGGTTGCGCAGAAAAGCAAAAGCCCGCCTCTTGCGAGACGGGCTTTCTGCCGGTTTGATGGCGCAGCTTAAGGCGCGGTGACGATGACGGGGGTGCTTGAGTTGGTGGTGGAACCGTTGCCCAACTGTCCGCCCCCGTTTACGCCCCAACAGCGAATCACACCCGTGCTTGCGCGAGAACAGGCGTGGCTCTGACCGGCGGCGAGCTCGACCGCAGAGCCGGGAACGATCGTTGGGGTGAGGCGAGAGGTGGTTGTTCCGTCACCGAATTGTCCGAGCGGATTGGCTCCCCAGGCGCGCATCGTTCCATCCATGAGTCGAGCGTAGGTGGTTTCCAAACCGGTCTCTATTTGCGCCACGGCCGAGAGTCCTACGACCGTGACCGGCGTGGCCGAATTCGTAGTCGTGCCGTTGCCCAGTTGCCCTCCACTGTTGAGGCCGACGCAGCGAACTCCCCCCGTCGTGTTGACGACACAGGTGTACGCGGCTCCTGAGGATACCGATTGAACGGCGCCGAAGGCACTGCTGTAGGTGGGAGCCGATCGGTTGGTGGTTGTCCCGTCGCCCAGCTGGCCGTAAAAGTTGTTTCCCCAGCAGAACAGCAGGTTGGACCCGGCAGCAAGCGCGCACGTGTGCGTCGTGCCAGCCGAGACCACCGCAGAGTTCGACCCTGCAATCAGTGTGGGAATGAGTCGGTTGGTGGTGGTGCCATCTCCGAGTTGGCCAAAGAAGTTGTAGCCCCAACAGTACGTGGCGCCGGTCGCAAGCACGGCGCAGGTGTGGAGTGCGCCGGCGCTGATCTGGCGGACCGAGGCGGGCAGACCAGTCACGGACACGGGAGTAGTGCGATCGGTCGCCGATCCATTTCCAAGTTGTCCTAGGGTGCCTGCACCCCAGCAACTGACGACACCTGAAGCTGCGAGCGCGCACGTATGCGTGTCGCCCGCGCTGATCGATTGAATCCCGGTGAGACCCGACACGACGACGGGGGTGGTGCTGTTCATAGTCGTGCCATTTCCCAGCTCTCCGTTTGTATTGCGGCCCCAACACACCACCGTGCCGTCACGGCGAAGTGCACAAGTGTGAGTGCCTCCCGCGCTAATCTGCACTGCGTCATTGCAGACGCTGGAGTTGCAGCGATTCCACGCGCACACGGTCCCGCAGTCTCTGCAGTTGGTAGCGCTCGACGAGGTGTCGGTCTCGCACCCGCCCATCGAGTCGCAGTTGCCGCGCATGGCTGCGCACGAGGTCGCTTGGCATGTACCGCTGCCGCAGACGGCGGACACCGCGCTCAGTGACGCCAGTTGCGCCATTTGCCCACACCAGAGGGTGGCGCTCGGTCCGTCGGAGACGGTGTCGCAGTCGTTGTCGACGCCGTCGCAGGTCTCCAGCGCGGTCGGGTAGATGGCTGCGTTTGCGTCGTTGCAATCCCCGCTGCGCGTGGCGGCCATGTCGGGAAGCGTGCACGCGCGGACGATCGTGCTGGAGCCGTAGGTGTCGCGGTCCGCGTCTCGGTAGAACATCGTCTCAACGCCATTGTCGACGACGCCGTTGCAGTCGTCATCCACGAGGTTGCAGGTCTCCGCGATGGGCATGCTGTTTGGGTTGCAGGCCACGGCGCCTGTGCGGCAGACCGTGGTCCCGGCTGCGCACGCGCCAAGGAGCCCACTCGCGCATGCCATCCCGCCGCCTGGGTTGGAGTCGTCGATGCCGCCCACGCAGTTGTCGTCCACGCCGTTGCAGGTCTCGGTGCGGCTTGGGTTGATGTTCGCGTCGCTGTCGTTGCAGTCGGTGTTTGTCGCGACAAGGCCTGCGCGTGGTGCGCATGCGAGGCCCGTCATCGTGCCGCCAAAGCCGTCGGCGTCATCATCGCGGTAGAGCGTCATCTGCACGCCTTCGTCGACGCCGCCTGCGCAGTTGTCGTCGATCTCATTGCAGACTTCGGTCGCGCCTGGGCGAATGGTCGGGCTGCTGTCGTCGCAGTCCATGTTGTTCGCCACGTAGCCGCTTGGCATCACGCAGCCCGAGATGCTTGAGGCTGGGTTGCCGAAGCCATCGCTATCGGTGTCGGCGTAATACGCCGTGGCGGAGCAGGCGTCGGGCGCCCAAGCGTCCGGGGGCGCGAATGCATCGATCGCCGCATCGGGGAGAGCGAAGGCGTCGGGCGTTCCCGTATCCACCGCGCCCGTATCGCTTCCGCCGGCATCGACCTCACCCGCATCGACACCCGCGTCGGGCTGGTCCGCCACGCAGCGCATGTCCGCCGTCAACGTTGAGCCTGGGGGACACACCAACGGGTCGGGGCATCCGCTCGCCAGCGTGGTCGCCAGCGTCGTACCTACCGCCATCACATTCCAAAGAGCTCGATTCACAACTACCTCCAAGAAGCCCGCCTGAGCGGAGAACCATGATTTCCGTGCTCCAGAAGGGCTCACGAAAAAAGACTGCTTTGTCTGCGAACCATCGCGGCCAACCTCGTCTCGCATTCGTTGTCGGCCGCTGCGTTGTGCTGTTGCGTCCATCGCACCCGCAAAAGAAACTTTTTTGCTTCAGCGAAGCTAGCCCGCCTCCAAGCGCAGTGTCGAGGCGGAATCCCGCGTCAACGGAGGGCGGCCTGGGCATCGCTGAGGCGCGCATCCAACGGGCGCGGGACGAGCGCAGGCAGGTCACGCACCTGCGCTTCAATGGCGGACACGCGCGCCTCGTGATCGGGATGTGTGGAGAGCCACGCCAACGCGAGCGGTGCCTCGCCGATGCCCTCACGCGCCATCATGCGGAAGAACGATGCGAGTGCACTTGGGTCGAGCCCGGCCTGATGCATGTGCTGCACGGCATCGCTGTCGGCCTCGCTCTCTTGGTCTTGGTTGTACTGGTTCACGAGTGCGAGCGCGGAGACATCGGTCGCAAGGCTGGTGAAGCCGTCCACATCGCCGATGAAGGCCGCGATGAGGAGGCGCATC
>JBILQT010000275.1:0-9452 GCA_044373065.1 Sandaracinaceae bacterium | reverse complement strand
CCGGTGATCGCAGAGCAGCACAGCAACGAAGTTGCGAGCAGCCGAGAACCCGGCAAGGAACGACTGAGGACGTAAGCCAGGATCAAACCAAAAGATGAGCGGTCTAAGGAATCGCGTAGGTGCCCGTCGCATGCGCGACAAGCTTCGCATCACCCTCGGAGGTGATGCGCACCTCACCGACCGCGAGCTTCTTGCCGAGACGAAGGATCTCCGCATCCGCAATGAGCGCGCACTGTGCGGGCTTACGCAGAAAGCGAATGCTGAGATCACTCGTCACGGCGAGCGGCTGAAGGCCGATGCGCGAGAGCACGATCGCGTAGAGCGCGGTGTCGGCGAGCGTCATCATCGTCGGTCCACTCAGCGTGCCGCCAGGACGCACCTGGTTGTGCTGAAAGGGGACGCGCATGCGGCATGTCCCCCAGCCGAGCGAGAGCAGCTCCATCGGCCAGACGGACATGATCGAGAACGAGCTGAGCAACTCGTTGAACTGCGCAATCGTGATGCGCGGCGTCTCATCCAAGTCGTTCATGCATCCTCTTTCTTCGGCGCTGTCTTCGACTCACCACGCAGCCGCTCCAAGCGACCCTTGAGCTTCGACTCAAAGCCCGCCTCGCGCGGCTCGTAGAAGCGCAATCCAGTCAGGCGCTCAGGCAAGTACGTGACGCCCTCGGCATGCCCGCCTTCGTCGTGCGGGTAGCGATAGTTGGCGCCGTAGCCCATCTCTTTCATGAGCTTCGTTGGCGCGTTGCGCAGATGCATCGGCACAGGCAGCGGGCCGTACTCATGCACCGTGGCCTGCGCCTTCTTCCATGCCGCGTAGCTCGCATTCGACTTCACCGTGCTCGCCAAATAGGTGCAGCACTGGCTCAGCGGATGAAGGCCCTCGGGCATGCCGAGCCTGCGAAAGGCTTCGTCCGCAGACATCGCCAGGATGAGTGCTTGCGGGTCTGCGTTGCCGACGTCTTCGCTCGCGAAGATGATCATGCGGCGCATCACAAAGAGTGGGTCATCGCCCGACTCGAGCATGCGAAACATCCAGTAGAGCGCGCCGTCCGGATCATTGCCGCGCATCGATTTGATGAACGCCGAGACGACGTTGTAGTGCTCCTCGCCACTCTTGTCGTAGAGCAACGTCTTCGACGCGAGCGCGTCTTGCACCGTCTCGAGCGAGAGCCGTCCGACACCGTCTTCACCGGCGCGAGAGAGTGCTGTCTCCGCAGAAAGCTCCAGCACATCGAGCGCACGACGCGCATCGCCATTCACCGCTTCGGCAATCGCGCGCACCGCTTCCGCATCGACCTCCAGCTTCTCGCCGTGCTTGGCCAGGCCATGCTCTTCGTCGCTCAGCGCGCGCTCCAGAATGCGCACGATGGACTCGGGCGTATGCGACTCAAGACGACAAACGCGTGCACGTGAGAGCAAGGCCGCGTTGATGGCGAAGGAGGGATTCTCCGTCGTGGCCCCGACGAGAATGAGCGTGCCGTTCTCCACGTGCGGCAAGAGCGCGTCTTGTTGCGCCTTGTTCCAGCGATGAATCTCATCGACGAAAAGGATCGTGCGCTTGCCCCAGGCGCGCCTTCGCTCAAGCGCGGCTTCGATGACTTTGCGCAGCTCGGGCACGCCCGAGAGCACCGCCGAGAAGGGCACGAGTTCGGCCTTCGACTCATTCGCAAGCGCGCGAGCGAGCGTCGTCTTTCCCGTGCCTGGCGGGCCCCAGAGGATCATCGACGGAATGCGATCGGCCGCGATCGCCTTGGAGAGCACCGAGCCCTCGGCGAGCAACTGCGACTGCCCGATGAGCTCTGCGATACGACGCGGACGCATGCGCTCCGAGAGCGGTGCGGCGGCCTGCGTCATGCGTTCGAAGAGGGTCTCTTTGCTCACAATTCAGTGTGCACCATGACACGGCTGCCATGACGCGCGCTCTCGCAGCGCTGTCTGCGTGAGCATGGGATCCAAACTTTTCGCAGGTGTGTCCGTCTCACTCTTCGGAAATCAGAAACGTGGCACCTGCGTTGCACTCCAGAGCGTGTGGCGTTCGGCGAAGTCGGCGAAGACAAGCCCCACGGGACCAGGACAAACCAATGCGCAACCTCTTCGAGATGATTCACGAGTACCAGCACCTTCGCGGGAAGGAACGGCTCGAGGTCCCCCTTGAGGACGACGAACGCACCAAGCTCTACGGCCTGGCGCAGTTGCTTCAGGGTGAGATCCGCGATCGTCAGCGCGCGATGGTGCGCGTGCCCTATCCAACGGGCGTGCAGTTCACGATGCCCGATGGCTTCGGTGTCGGCGCGGTGAAGAATGTCTCCGGCCACGGCATCGCGATCGCGACACGTCAGCCGCTGGAGGTGGGCGCGCGCACGGTCATTCGCGTGGAGGAATCGGGCGTTGAGTATTTCTTCCCGTGTCGCGTGTGCTGGACGCGCGCATCCCACAACACCGGCATGGGCCTCATCTTCGACGGCATGCCCACGCAGGCCTACCTCTTCGGCGACGACGAGGGCAGCGGCGTCCGCTGGCGCAACCTTCGTCTCAGCGATGCGAAGCAATCAACGCGGGTTGCGTAGAACACGCTCACACATGGCGCTGAAGATTGAGACGCGCCTGTGACTCCAAACGTTGGTGAAAGACGTCGGTGAGGAAGATGCGCGGGCGATTCAAGAACCCCTGCAGCACCGCGCGACGACCTTCGCGAAAGAGAGCCTCCGGCACAAACGCATACTCACTTCGAATGGCTTCCTCGAAGCTCTCATAGACTGCTTCATCCGCACCGAGGATGGAGAGGTCGGTGTCGAGCAAGAGGGCCGTGTCTGCATCGCCCCGCGCATCGTGATCTTTGGTCGCGCGAATCATCCGAACGATTCGCTCGATCACATCGCTCGACGCTTCGGCATCGCGCAGCACTTGCTCCGCGAGCACAGCACTCTGCGCTTCGTTCTCGCTGCTGGTGGGGTCGTAGATCGCATCGTGAAAGAGGAGCGCCAAGAGCACTTCACCAATGCGTGAGCCCGCACCGCGCGCTGGCTCGAGTTCACGCAGGCACGAGTCGAGATGCGTGACGCCGTGATAGTGCCGATGGGGCTCTCGGTAGCGCGCCATCAGCGACGCAAACGCCTCCTTCGGCGGCACGACACCTAGGGCCCAGAATCCTTCATTCCACGATGCAAGAATGCGCTCTTCCAACTTGCCTCACCTTCACTTGGCTGCGCTCCAGAACACCGCGCAGCACCTCTGCGAAACCAACTTCTTGCTGGTTTCCCTCTCGGGAAAGTTGTCATGTCTGATGAAACCAACGTCGACCAACGGAACGACGACAACACGGGCCCCCTTCACCTCGACTCACCGGGCGTGCCTATCCGCGCGTGGACGCGTGGTGTGCCGCTCGAACAAGGCGCGCTCTTGCAGCTCCGCAAGACGGCGATGCTGCCCTTCATTCACCGCTGGGTCGCGGCGATGCCGGATGTGCATGTCGGCATTGGCGCGACCGTAGGCACAGTCATCCCGACGATCGGCGCGATCGTGCCCGCAGCCGTCGGCGTCGATCTGGGCTGCGGCATGATGGCGACGCGCACCTCGCTCACCTCGCACAACCTGCCCACGGGCCTCACCGAGCTGCGCACAGCGATCGAGAAGGCTGTCCCGCATGGGCGTACCGACAACGGAGGCCGCAACGACAAGGGCGCCTGGCGCGATGTGCCCGGCACCGTTGCGAATGTCTGGCGCGATGAGCTTGAGCCGCGATGGAAGCGCATTGCAGACAAGCACCCTGCGCTTCGTCGTGGTGCGACTGCCGAGCAGCTGGGAACACTCGGTGGAGGCAACCACTTCATCGAGCTCTGTCTCGACGAAGAAGACCGCGTCTGGGTCATGCTGCACTCGGGCTCGCGCGGGGTTGGCAACCGCACGGGCAGCTACTTCATCGAGAAGGCCCGCAAGGAGATGGAGCGCACCGACATCCGCTTGCCCGATCGCGATCTGGCTTATTTGCGCGAGGGAACCGAGCATTTCGACGACTACATCGAGGCCGTCGGTTGGGCCCAAGAATATGCGGCGTGGAACCGCGAGTTGATGATGGCGGCCGTGCTTCGCGCCCTCAAGAAGAGCAAGGCGCTGCCTCAATTCACCACGCATGAGGAGGCCGTGAACTGTCATCACAACTACGTCGCGCGTGAGGAGCACTTCGAGAAAGAGGTGTGGGTCACGCGCAAAGGCGCAGTGCGTGCGGGGCTCGGTGAGCTCGGCATCATCCCAGGCTCGATGGGCGCCAAGAGCTTCATCGTGCGCGGCAAGGGCAACGTCGATTCATTCTGCTCATGCAGCCATGGTGCAGGCCGCGCGATGAGCCGGGCGGATGCCAAGCAACGCTTCACGCTGGAGGATCACCGACGCGCAACCGAGGGCGTCGAGTGCCGCAAAGACAAGGACATCATCGACGAGACGCCGATGGCCTACAAAGACATCGATGCGGTCATGCGTGCACAAGAGGATCTCGTGGAGGTCGTGCACACCTTGAAGCAGCAGATCTGCGTCAAGGGCTGAGTCACGCTGATCCACGCGTGTTCGTGCGGGTCAGCGCGTGCTCAACGTGGGCAATCGCTCGCATCGCCCAAAGCTCGATCCGCTGCGACCTGGGCCTCGGCGCAGGGGTCGACGGGCTCCTCCGGAAGCAACGCCCGTCGCACGCCGATGAGTGCCTCCTCCGCCTCTGTTGCCGCGGCGCGTGCGCCATCGCCCTCACGTGAGCGCAAGATCCCCTCCGCGGCGGTCTCTGCACGGTCGAGTGAGGCGTGGTTCGTCAGCTCGGGCGAGACCTCATCGAGGAAGCGCCAATACTCATCGGCGGCCGTCTGCGCATGCGACGCCTCGACCGCGCCTCGCTCGGCCAATGCGCCCAGGGCACGCACCTCCGAGATGGCGCGATCGTAGGTGGCCGTGTGGCTCCACGAGGGAAGCGTGCCGAGCTCACGCCGACACGCATCGAGCACCCGCTCCGCTTGCGTTGCGGTGGAGCGAAGGCGTCCGCAGTCACGTGCGGCCGGGGTCGTGGATGTCGCAGGACCGGAACTCGATCCGCCGCAGGCCACAAGCGAGACCGATGACAGCGCTGCCACGATCACCATCTTTGCGTGTCGGTTCATGCCGCGCTTCTCGCACGCGACCTCTCCCATTGGAAGTCGTTCACCGCTCGGCCAGGCGGAAGTTGCCGCGAATCGATGCGTGTCACCCTTCCCCCATTCCGCCGAAACCGCGCAGAAACATTGCAGAAACCTTGACAGAATGGGGGTTTCTTTGCGCCAATCCAAGGGCATGTCGCGCGAGCCTGTGTTGTCTGGCGAGATTCCGCACGATGGTGTGATCGACGTCCTGCGCGAGATTGAGCAGAAACGCATCACAGGCAAAATCCGCTACCTCATCGGTGATGAGTCGGGTGAGGTCGAGCTCAGCGCGGGACAAATCGCGCTCGACCAAGACCCGCTGCCGAGCGGAGCAGACCCTGTTGAGGCGTTGCTTGCAGCGCGAAGCGGCATGTTCGCGGTCCATGCGTTGCTGCCGCCGCTCGCCGTCTCTCAAGGAGATGAGCATGAGCGCCGCGGCTCGCTGGCAGTGCATGTGCCTGCCGATTTGATGACCTACTGCGAGCAGGCTGGGCTCACAGGCTCGCTTGAGATGCGCAACGCCGGGAAGATCGTCGAGGTCGTCTACGAGTTTGGCGAGCTCCTTGCGATTCGCATCGATGGCCGCGAGCAGACCGATCTCGCGGAGGTCTTCGCGTGGGATGAGGGCTCATTTCGCATCGAGCTTCGAACGCCCTCCGACGCACGCTCCAGGCTTCCTGAACCCGTCTCGCTGAAGCCTCCCGAGGGTGCGCCCGATGAAGAGCCCGATGATCGCGAACCCACAGTGCGCTTCGCGAAGCCGATGCAGGACGGAGGCGCCACAGGTCGCTTCGCCAAGACGGCAGGCGCGCGTGAAGACACCGGCGCACAGCTCTTGCGCATGGTCGAGGTCGCACTGACCGACGTGGTCAGCACGCGCGAGAAAGCCCGCGCAAGCCTGCGCAGCACGCCGCCCAAACCCTCACGTTCCGTCGCACCTCCGAGACGTGAAACATCGAACCGTCGCGATGCCACCGTGCGTGTGGTCTGGCTCGGCGGTCAGGCCGAAGTCGCTGGCGATCTGGGCGCGACGGCGAAGGAGAGAGACGCCGTCAAGGCCGACGAGAAGGCCCCTGAGAAGCCGAGACTCGCTCCCCCCGCCCGCGAGACTCCCAAAGCGAGCCGTGATGACGAGCCCTCGCTGCGCGTGAGCGCCGAGACAGAAGGCCTTGAGGACGCAGAGGGCGATGCCTCGGAAGAGAGCGAGCCGGCCGCGCAGGAGAAGCCGCAGGTGGTGGCGGCAAAGCCAGGTGAGAGAGACTACGACACCCGCTGGGTCGCCTTCGTCATCTTGCTCGCCTTTGCGGCGCTCATCGCGCTGCACTTTCTGGGGCGCTCGCACTGATGCTGCCCGGCTCTCGGGCGCTTGTTGGCCTGTGTGCAGCGCTCCTCCTTCAGGCATCCCAAGCGAGCCTCGCGCAGGCCCAAGAGCACGTTCAAGAGCTCAGTCCTGCAGTTGCAGATGTTGGTCAGTCTGAAAGCGATGTTGGTCAGTCTGAAAACGATGCTGGTCAGTCTGAAAACGATGTTGGTCAGTCTGAGAACGAGACGGACTCCGCGTCTGCGGCCGAGATCATCTATCGCCTTGAGTCGATTCGCATCGTTGGCTTGACGGTCACCTCAGAGCATGTGGTTCGGCGATACGTCGCGGTGCAGCAAGGCGAGGCGCTGAATGTCGATGACGAGCGGCTCGAGCAGACCCGCTATGAGCTCCTGGGGACGGGCTTCTTCTCCGAGGTGCGTCTCTCGCTCGAGCGAGGCTCTGCGCGGGGCCTTGTGGTGCTTCAGATCGAGGTGCGCGAGCGCGGCACGTTCCAGTTCGACACCGTCCATCTTGGCCTCTCCGAGGGGCTTGTCGGCACAGACGGAACGCAGGTGGACCCCTACGTCGGCCTGAGCGTCTCGGACGCGAATCTGCTCGGAACAGGAGACGCGTTTGCCGGCACGCTCTTGCTCTCCGCACCTCAGCAGGGCATCCGACTTCGCCTTGAAGATCCGGCCGCGTTTGGGTCGTCACTCGCCATCTCCGGCATGGCCTTCTTCAATCACGGTCGCGAGTATTTCGGCGATGACGATGTGCTGGTCACGCCGCTTGTCTGCCCCGGGATGCCAGTGGGGCCATGCGAGGCGACACGCTCGGCGCTCGTGAACTACTACCGAGGCGGAGGCTCCTTGGGGACGGCGGTCGCGCTCTCCTCGGAGGTGCGGCTCGCTGCGTCCTATCAACTCGAGATGGTGCACGTCGTCTCCAGGCCCGATGCCGCGAGCGAGCTTCGCGGGGTCGATGTCGTGCCGATCGATTTTCACGTGCAGGACGGCACCAGCGCCGTCTCGATGCTGGAGCTCAACCTCGTCTTTGATGAGCGCGATGCGCCCGCACTCACGCGCTCAGGCACCTTCGTCTATGTGCGGGTGAACCTCGCAAGCAGCCTCCTCGGAAGTGACTACGACTTCTTCCGCGCAGAGGGGCTCGTGCGTCATTGGGTTCCACTGCCGGGTTGGGAACACACGCTTCGCTTCTCAGGCTTTGCAGGCGCAGCGCTCGACGAGACGCCCTTCTACTACCGCTTCTACGCATCCGACCTCTCGGACTTGCTGCCCAGTCGCATGCTCGAGTTGAACCTCGACAGACGCTCGCCGCTCAACCTCTTTCGCAACTCCATCGTCGAGCATCGAATTGGTCAGTTGGGCGCGCGGCTCGATCTTGAGTACCAGATTCAGCTCGTTCGATCCGAGGGCGAGCTTCGGTCGTTTTGGATCTACGCAAACCTCGGCATCTACATGCTTGGGGACCTCGCCGATTTCTCGCGGCCGATCCGTGGCTACACGCCCTCCGACCTCTTCCCGGTGGATCTCACCTTCGACCTCGGCGCCCGCATCGACACCTCGATCGGCGTGTTCAACATCGGGTTCTCCAACGTCCTTGGATTCATCTCGGTGGGTGGATGAGGGGGCGGGCCTGCAGTACGAATTTCACCGCCCAGAGCGCCAGTCTGTTGGTCAGTCTGTTGGTCAGTCTGTTGGTCAGTCTGTGGGTCAGTCTGTTGGTCAGTTCGGCATCGGCGCAGGTCAGTGAGCGGCGCGTCGGCGTCAGCTTCTCGGAGGGCCGCCCGCTCGTGGATGTCTCGATGGCGGATTTCGCGCGCGATGCGGAGGTGCAGCGCAAACTGGAGAGTGGTCTCCCGCAGACGTTTGTCGTGCGCGTCTATGCGTATGTCGCGGGGAGTGAGACGCCGATCGCGGTTGCCGCGCGCTCGTGTCGCGTTGCGTATGACCTCTGGGAGGAACGATTTCGTGTTCAGCGCTCAAGCGAGGCAGGCGATGAGACCTTCACCGCGCGCACGCTCGAAGAGGTGACCGAGCGCTGCCTTGTCGCGCGACAGCTGCCTGTCGGGAGCGCGTCGGACTGGCAGTCTGCGCATGGCGAGCGGGCGTACTTTGCGGCGCTCGTCGAGTTCAATCCAGTCACGCCCGATACGGTGCAGCGCATCCGTCGTTGGCTCGCGCGACCACAGCGCGGACGCGTCGACTCGGATTCATTCTTCGGCTCCTTCGTGAGCCTCTTCGTCAACCGGCGCATTGGCGAGGCCGAGCGCGCGCTGCGCTTTCGATCGCAGGAAGTCGACGTGCCGTGAGCGAGGGCGACAACGCGCAGGTCTCTCGACCCGGCAATGACGCGCGGACACCACCGCCCTCGCGCGTGCGCACGCTCGTTCGCTTCTCTCGCTTCGAGACACGCATTCTCGCGGCCCTCGTCGCGGTCGCCATCATCCCGCTCGTGGCCGCGCTTCTCTTTGGACGGGCCGCGCTGCGCGATGCCTACGAGGTGGGTGTCAACGCGCGCGTTGGGACTGAGCTCGATCGCGGCCTTGAGCTCTATCGCTCGCACTTCGTCGCCATCCGTGCGCATGCCGAGCGGACGGCCGATGCGATCGGCAACGACTACCTCCTCGTCGCGGCGGCCCGCGCCAACGATGCTTCGCGGCTTCGCGCGCGGATTGACCAGTTGGATGTGGCCAATCCGGATGCGGCACTGCGCCTTGTGGAGCTTGAGGTCGTGCGAGACGGCATCTCGATCGAGCACGTCACGCACGCTGCGAATGAAGCCGAGGAGCGCACGCTGACACTCACGCGTGTGGTCGCGCGGGAGAGCGAGGGTGAGCCCGCCCTCACCATCCGCATCGTGCTTGCCACACCCAGTGCACCCTTTGAGCGCTACGCCGAGGCGGGTGAGGTCTCGGAGGTGTACGGGCGACTTCAAGCCAACACGAGCTCGCTCTCGGGCTTCTACCT
>JBILQT010000274.1:0-9459 GCA_044373065.1 Sandaracinaceae bacterium | reverse complement strand
AACTTCGTTCTGACGCTGCTTGGCCTGGTGGCCCTCATCACGCTCGCCTGGCTTGGCGGGCACGAGAAGGTGCGGGCATTGGAGGAGCGCTTCGGTATCTCGCAGGTCATCACGAGCGGCTTTCCGTTCGTGTTGCTCGGGGTGCTGGCCCGTGCGCCGGGCATCGACGTCTTGAATGACTCGGTCCTCGCGCAGATCACGCCGCTCTTGCAGTTCGGACTGGGTTGGATCGGCTTTCACCTCGGCTTTCAGCTCGACTCCTCGCTCGGTCGACGTGGCACGCACGGGACAGCCACCGTCGTCATCCTGCTGACGGCCCTTCCCTTTGTCCTCATCACCCTCGCCGCGGGGCTCGCCATCTGGGGCCTGGGCCTAGGCCACGACATGCGTCAGGTGTCGATCGACGCGATCATCCTTGGCCTTGCGGGTGCACTCTCGGCGCCGACAGCCCAGCGCCTCGCGGGAACACGCTCACGGCAGGCCCTCGAGCTGCTGCGCTCGGTGGGGATCATGGACGACGTGGTCGGGGTGGTGACCTTCGCCTGCCTCGCGGCATTCCTTCATCCCCAGCTTGAGCACGGCTGGCAGCTTCCGGGTGTGGGCTGGGTCTTTGTCACCTTCGGCATGGCCGTCGTGCTCGGGCTCATCACGTTCGTCGCCCTGCGCGGGACCGAATCCACGGCGGAGAAGATCACGCTCTTGCTCGGCGCCGTCTGTCTCACGACTGGGCTTGCGAGCACCTTCTCGCTCGCGCCGCTTGTCGTCTGCTTCCTCGCGGGCGTGGTGCTTCGCAATCTGCCGAGCGATGACACCAAGCAGCTGGAAGACGCCTTCGGTCGCCTTGAGCGGCCCATCTACCATCTCTTCCTCGTCATCGTCGGCGCAGTCTGGCGACCCGAGTCGTATGAGGGTTGGCTTCTGCTGCCGGTCTTTGTCGTCGTGCGGTCCCTCGGCCGCTTTGCGGGGGCACGCTTTGCTCGCTCGCTGCCGACCGACTCACGGCCTGAGGCGTTGACGCATACCTCCGACTTCGATCTCGTCTCGCCGCCGATGGGTCAGCTCGCCATCGCCTTCATCGTCACAGCACAGACGCTGCACGCCTCCGATGCCCTGCGCGCGATGGTGACGCCTGTCGTCGTGGGCGGCATCGTCATCGAGGTCATCGTGCAGCTGACATCGCGTCGCTTCGCGCATCGCACCGTCTCCTCGGACGAGGTGCAGCTCGCACGCGAGACGTCACCGCCCGACTTGCCGGACGACCCAAAGCCCGCGGAGCCCACACCGACCTCGGGGGATGCATGACCTCGGTGAAGCGCTTGCTCCTCATCATTGCCGTCGCCGGCTTGGTGCAGGCGATCCCCGCCATCGACAATGCGACCGACCCCAACGCACGCGGCGGACGCGTCGTGCTGGGGATCGGATTTGTGCTCGTTGTCTCGTGGTTTGTCGGCCGCCTCTTCTCCACGATTGGTCTCCCCAAGCTCACCGGATACCTCGGCACGGGCATCGTGTTTGGCCCCGCGCTGCTCTCGTACTTGGATCACGAGACGGTCACCTCGATGGGCCTCGTGAACGGCATGGCGATCTCGCTCATCGCCCTCACAGCCGGAAGCGAGATGGACTTCAAGTCCATGCGGCCCTTGATGAAGTCGATCGCCTGGATCTCCCTCATCGGTGTGGGTGGCACCGCGCTCTTGCTCGGCGGTCTCGTCTTTGGCCTGAGCGGTCACCTGCAGTTCATGGCGGAGATGTCGACCGCTGCGAAGATCGCAGTCGCGGGTGTGATCGGCGTCGTCGTCGTCGCGCAGTCACCCGCCGTGGTCGTGGCGATTCGTGCAGAGACGGGCGCAGACGGTCCAGTCGCCCGCACGGTGCTTGGCGTCGTCGTCCTCGCCGACCTCCTCGTCATCGTCCTCTTCGCGATCATGTCGTCCGTCGCCAACGGCGTGCTCGCCGGAACCGTCGACATCGGCGAGACCGCAGGGCGCGTGAGCTGGGAACTCTTTGGCTCCCTCGCGATCGGCACCATCATCGGGCTCTTGCTCAGCGCCTGGCAGCGCTTTGTCGGCGACCGCGGCCTCGATCTCTTCGTGCTCATCGTCTGCTTTGTCAGCGCGGAGGTCGGCCGCCGCGTCCACCTCGACCCGCTCTTGTTGATGCTCGCCGCAGGGATGTTCGTGGAGAACATCGCGCGCACTGGAGAGCGGCTCCGCCATGCCTTCGAGGACGCCTCGCTCCCCGTCTACATCCTCTTCTTCACGGTCGCGGGCGCCTCGATTCACCTCGATGTGATCCCCCTGGTCATCGTGCCCGCCGTGGCCCTCGTGCTCGGCCGCGCCTTCGGCCTCCTCGGCGGCTCCTGGCTCGGCGCACGCATCGCAGGCGCTACGCCCGAGGTGCAGAAGCTCGCAGGCTTTGGCCTCCTTCCGCAGGCTGGTCTGGCGATTGCGCTCTCGCTTCTCTTCGCACGCACGTTCCCGCAGTTCGGTGAGGAGGCGAGCGCGCTCACGCTCGGCATCGTGGCGATCAACGAGATTGTCGCGCCCGCGATCTTCCGCTTTGCGCTCGTTCGATCCGGCGAGACGCAGGCACCGAGGCTGACGAGCCCGGGCGAGCTCCCGGCGCCAAAGGGGCATTGAGGCGAGGTTGCGATATGGCAGTCAAACTGCCATGTCATTGCTTATGCCCTCACAACGCACACCCGCCACGAACTCGAGGGCACCGAAGCTCGCACTTCTGGCCTCGCTCCTCCTGGGTTGCTCGGGCGCAGCGCCGGAGACGGACGCCTCCGTATCCCAGGACACGGGGCCGCAGAGTGGCGCGTTCTTGGAGGCCTTCTTCGGGCTCGACAACGCACTGCCGTCGACCGTGAACCTCCTCTGCCCAGGCGGGGGCGGGCTCGATGGCATGCCGGTGACCTTCTCGCGGCGCATCGGCGTCGACCAGCCCGAGGCCTCGGCGTTTCGCATCACAACGCGCTCTGGTCAGGTGCTGACACCACGCTGCGCGACCCTGCGACCCGCACTTGCACCGTCGAAGCGACACACCGTCCTGCTCATTGGTGAGCTCGGCGATGCCTCCGACCCGCCTGTGCGTGTGGAGGTGGTGGGCTCCGTGCCCTGGCAGAATGGTGGCGATGCCCTGGGGCTCGCGATCGACTCGGTCACACCGCTCCTGGACGGTCCCTCGCTGCGCATTGCCTACCGCTACGCGCCTGGCGAGCTCCGCACGTCATGTCCCGCAGGGACGCAGCAGATTGTCCAGATCACCTGGGCCGGTGGCGTGACGGCCACGACGGGAGGCGAGCTGGGTGAGGCAGCACGCGCAGGGATGCGCGTCACCCTCGAGGACGGGGCGGTCGCCACCCCGATGGCGCTGGCCGACCTCGGCGACAACGACAACTACACCCAGCTCTGCCTCGACATCGCGACGCCTGCGACCGAGGTGAGCGTAGACGCTGGGCTGGCGCAGGACCCGCGAGGCGACGCCAACCCAGCAACGTCCCTGCGCATCACGAGCGACCCCGAGCCGCAGTAGCGGCAGGCATGAGGCAGGCTTCCTCCCGGCTGCAGACAGGCCTCGCAAAGCCGCTCCGCAATCCAAAGCGATTGCAAACAGGCCTCGCAATGCCGCTCCGCAATCCAATGCGATTGCAAACAGGCCTCGCAAAGCCGCGTCGCATTCCAAAACGATTGCAGACAGGCCTCGCAAAGCCGCCACCAAATCGAAAACGAATTCAGTTGGGCATTCGAACACCCAACTTGCCCCAGAAACGATTTCAGAGGGTCTCGCGGTGGAGATGCGGGCGCTCTGAATTCTTTTTTCGAGAATCGACACGAGTACACGAAACACATCGCAACGCCGCCCGAGAACTTGAGCAGACCGAGGGCACTGACGCACTCGGGAGAAGGTCCCCTGTTCAGGAAGAGTGAGACGTTATGACTGCTGCAAATGGTTCCGAAGTTCGTTCCGACGGTGAGGCGAGCGTGACGGCGATGGAGTTGATTTACGAGGATGCGATGGCCATCCCCAGCGCCGAGCTTCAGCCCATCAATGCCGATGTGGAGACGATGGTCGCAGGCACGCTCGACCACGCGCCGGACTTGCGCACGCTGCGCGCGAAGCTTGAGCACCATCGCTTCCCGTTGGACCCGGTCGACAAGGTCGAGGACTACGCCCTTGCGCTGCTTGAGGCGCATCTCGCGAATCGCGCGACGGAGGGCGTGGACCCGGCGGAGACGGCCATGCTCAACGAGGCTTCAGAGTTGGTGGAGAAATGCCAGACCGAGGAGGTCGTCCTCACGGCGCGCAAAGTCATGCAGACCAAAGAGTTCGACGGGATCACCCGGCGCACAGGCTATCGTAACCGTGGCTTGGCCTTGGCCTGCTACGCCCTTGTCTTCGTTCAGGCCTGGGACCGGATCGAGGGCCACACCGAGCTCAAGCGGAGCGATCTCGAACACTTCAAGCTCTTGTCCCGAAAGCTCATCGCCGTCTCGGCCACACGTGACCCGCGTCTCAAGACGCGCGGCGAGGTGCTCGCCACCGAAGACATGCGTCGCCGCGCATTTCACTTGCTCGACAAGGCCCTCATCGAGCTTCGCTTCCAGGTCAACTTCCTCTTCCGCTATGAGCCGGAGAAGGTCGAGCGCTACCTGCCGCAGGTGAAGAGAAAGCCCGGCCGCAAGGCGCTCCCGAACCCCGGTGGCGTGCCCTCCGGTCAGAGCGGCCAGGGGAAACGGGAGGAGGAGCGCGGCGTCGCCGAATGACCTTCAGCACGCGCTCACCCAGCGCAACGAAAGCGGGATGCCCATCGCCCAGATGTGCATCCCGTTTTTCGTTGTGCGCATGACATCCGCGCCGCCGCTTGAATGACCAGGTTCGCAACGCGATGCAGCAAACCGTTGTGCTAGGTTCGGCGCCGAGGTGTGACGATGACCGAAGTCGTGATTGTTGATGCAGTTCGTTCGGCCGTGGGCCGTGGCCACAAGGGTTCGCTGGCGCAGCGTCGTCCTGACGAGTTCGCCGCGGAGGTGATCGCTGGGTTGATGGCGCGTGTGCCACAGCTGAAGGCGAGCGATGTGGAAGACATCGTGCTCGGTTGTGCGATGCCCGAGGGTGAGCAGGGGCTCAACGTGGCGCGCGTGATCGGCATGCTCGCGGGCCTTCCCGAAGAGACGGGCGCGATGACGATCAATCGCTTCTGCTCCTCGGGCTTGCAGGCGATTGCGATCGCGGCCGGACAGATCCTCACGGGCTCGGCGGATGTCGTCGTGGCCGGTGGTGTCGAGTCGATGTCGTTTGTCCCGATGACGGGCAACAAGCTCTCGGCTTCCCCTGAGGCCATGGACCGCGTCGCCGCTGTCTACACGCCCATGGGCATCACCGCCGAGAACGTTGCCAAGCGCTTCAACATCTCGCGCACCGAGCAGGATGAGTTCGCACTCTCCTCACACAAGCGCGCCGCCGTTGCCATCGCCGAGGGCAAGTTCAAGGACGAGATCGTCAACGTCCACGGTGTTCGCTACGACGGCCAGAACCGCATCCTCTTCGACTTCAACGTCGACGAGATGCCCCGCCCCGACACGACGCTTGAGGCGCTCGGCGGCCTTCGCCCCGTGTTCGCCAAGGACGGCTCGGTCACGGCCGGCAACAGCTCGCCCATCTCCGACGGCGCCGCAGCCGCGCTCGTGATGTCGAAGGACAAGGCCGACGCGCTGGGCATCAAGCCCCTGGGCAAGTTCAAGAGCTTCGTCACGGTCGGCGTCGACCCGTCGATCATGGGCATCGGCCCGCTTCCCGCGGTGCAGAAGCTCCTCCAGAAGACGGGCCTCACCATCGCCGACATCGACGTCATCGAGATGAACGAGGCCTTCGCGAGCCAGGCGACGTACTGCAAGCGCGAGCTCGGCATTCCAGACAGCAAGCTCAACGTGAACGGCGGCGCGATCGCGCTTGGCCACCCACTTGGCTGCACGGGCGCGAAGCTCACGGCCACCGCGCTCTATGAGCTTCGTCGTCGCGGCGGACGCTACGCCATCGTCACGATGTGCATCGGCGGCGGCATGGGCGCAGCAGGCTTGTTCGAGCGCGCCTGAGCGTTCAGCGAGACAAATGAAAGAGGCGCTGGTGGTTGATTCCACCGGCGCCTTTTGTCTTCTCGCGCTCCCGGTTCTCGGGACTGCGGGCCTTACGCCCGACGCTTCTCAAGCAGGTCGGCAATCGTCGAGCGCAGCACCACGCCGCTCGTCCCCTTCGGGATCGATGCATGGGCGCCATGCTTCAACGCAAGCTCCGTAAGCTCGTTCACGTCCATCGCCGAGTGCAGCACCACGGTCACATGGGGCAGCTGCTTGCGGACGAGTGAGGTCAGCTCTGCGCCATCGAGGCCGGGCATGTTCACGTCGAGCAGCACAAGGTCGTGCTTGCCCTGCATGAGGCATTTGGTCGTCCCCAGCGCCGTATCGCGCGTCTCCACCTCGTAGCCAGCACGACCCAGGATCAGCTTCGCGATGGCGAGAACCGTTGGGTCATCGTCCACGACGAGGATCTTCTTTGCTGCGGAGACCACGAGCAAAGCCTACACGCAGCCGGGAAAAGATCGACTAATGGGGGCGCGTAGCGTCACGGAGGCAGGCTTCAAGCTCCGGGTACTTGAACGTGAAGCCGCGATCGAGCGCCTTCTGCGGCAGCACACGACGGCTCGCAAGAAGCTCAAATGCGAACTCACCGAGCACACTCCGAAGCGCAAAAGCGGGCGCCGGGAGGAAGGCTGGGCGCTTCAAGACATGCGCGAGTGTGGAGGCGAACTCAGCCTGCGAGAGTGGATGCGGAGCGGTCGCGTTGAGCGGGCCTGTGATGGGCTCGCGTAGGGCGAAGCGAATCATCGAGACAAGGTCATCGAGATGGATGAAGGGCCAGTACTGCTTGCCGGACCCCATCGTGCCTCCAAGGCCCAGCTTGAAGAGCGGCAACATCGCCTCAAGTGCCCCGCCCTCTTTGCTCATCACAAGACCGATGCGGAGGGTCACGACGCGCACACCAAGCGACTCCGCAACCATCGCCTCGCGCTCCCAGTCAACGCAGACGCGCGCGAGGAAGTCATCCCCCGCAGAGGAGCCCTCGCGAAGCTCTTCGGCCCCGCGATCCCCGTAGAAGCCAATCGCACTGGCCGAGACAAGCACACGCGGTCGCGACTCCGCGGGCTCCTTCGCGATCGCCTCCACCAAGCGCTTGGTGCCCTCGATGCGGCTGCTGCGGATCGCCTTCTTCTTCTCTGCATTCCATCGTCCTGAGACGGGCTCGCCGAGCAGGTTCACAAGTCCCGTGAGGCCCAGCGGAGAGGCCGGTGGCCACGCGCGGGCATGAGGCCGAAGTGGGAGCGGCGCGCGCTCCGGATTGCGCGAGAACGCGACGAAACTTTCACCATCGCTGGAGAGCTTCGCTGCGAGCGCTTGACCCACGAGCCCGGTGCTACCTGTGATGCCGATCATGCAGGGGTTCATGGGGCCGGGTTTGGAACACGCAATCGCTCATCGCGTGTCGGTTCTGCTCCACATTGGCGAAGGCGTGTTGCTAAGATCGAGAAACCATCCACGCGAGGGGCCATACGCGAATGAACGAAGTGCGACGCCAACATGAACGATACGAGATCGAGCTTCCTGTCATGGTCGTTCTGGGGGCCAATGAGGTACCCGGCGCAACCGTGAATGTGAGCTTGGGCGGGATGCTCTTGCGCCTGAGCAAGCCCGTGCCCTTTGGTGCGTCGCTCGTGCTGCGTGTGCAGCTTCCCTCCTCGAAAGAGATGTCTGAGATGGATGCCGTCGTGCGCTGGGAGAAGGACGGCGCAGTGGGCGTTCAGTTCAGCTCGCTCCGTGCGCGCGATACGTGGGCGCTGAATCAGTTGCTCAAAGCGAAGTGAAGCGGTTTCCCTTCGGGGAAAGGTGTGCTGTGGTTCGACACGGCATTGATGAGCCCGCTGGCTGACCTCGTTCGTTCGCTTCCTCTTTGGGTGCAGTGGCTCCCGAGCGTCTTCTATTCGTGCCTCGCGGTCGCAGTGCTGCTGCCGCTGACATGGTGGCTTGAGCATCGACTCTTGCGCCCCTCGTACGCGCTCCCGAGCGATGCACATTGGACGGAGCGCGCACGCCTGGGCTTCCCGGTGATGTCGGTGCTCTTGAGCTGGGTCATCCTCGCGACGCTTTTGGTCGGCAGCGCCTGGCTCGTCTGGCTCGGGCGTCTGACGCCGCTCTATGTGGGCCTACCGGCAACCCTCGCTACACTGCTCGTGACCATCCTGAGTGCGCGGCGTGCGATGCACTTTGTGGCCCCCGAGAGACCGCGCGTGAGCGTGCGTGGCTTTCTCTTCTTGGTGCTGACGCGCTTCTCGAGCGTGCTCCTCTTCGCGTCGCTTTGGTTTGTGCCACTGGGCTTTGGATGGACGACCTGGTTTGTCCTCCTCGCCCTCGCGGTGGCCTTTGTGCTCGGCGTGTTTGGGCTCTGGATTCGACTCGCGGTGCTTCTGCGGATTGCGCGTCCAGCAGACGCCCAGCTCACCGCGAACATGGCGGAGGCGTGCCGTGCGTTGGGCCTTCCCGAGGTGGATGGAATCATCGCGCCCATCCCCGTCGTGAACGCCTTTGCGGAGGTGCCCGGCCGCATGGTGCTCATCACCAAGAGCCTGCTGACGCACCTCGATCCAGAAGAGTGCGCGCTGGTCATCCGCCAAGAGCTCCTCGCGTTTCGACATCGCAAGAGCGCCCTTCTCTTTCGCCTGCTCGGCGCCCTTGTTCACCTGCCGCTCGCCCTGCTCTTCCCTGTGCGCGCGAACTTCGGGTCGACCGCCGTGCTTCTGTTGATGTCCCTTGTCGTCCTCGCGATTCTGCTTCTGCGCACCATCGAAGCGCGTGTGGATGCGTCGCGCGAGCGCACGCCAAGTGGTCCCGTGTACGCGCGTGTGCTGGAGAAGATTCACGCACTCAACGGCGTGCCTGCTGTGCTTCGCGGCCCGGCGCATCTCTCGCTCTACGCGCGCATGGAGCAAGCTGGTGTCGAGCCTTCCTATCCGCGGCCCGCGCCCCCGCCACGTCGCTTCGGGCCGCTCGTGGTGGCCTTCACGTTGGCGACGGTGGCCTTGGTCGGGACACGCATCGGCGTGATGTGGGTTGAGGTGCGTTGGGGCAGCCAGCTCGATGCCATCCACGCTGTTGTCGGCTCGACCGGTGGAGACGCTGACGCCTTCGCGCAGCTGGGCTACGCGCGCTACCGCGCTTCGGATTTGCCGGGCGCGATCACCGCGTACGAGGCGGCCTCCTCGCTGCGCCCAAACGATGCCGCGGCGCTTGCGCTTGTGGCCCGATTGCATGGCGCGTTGGGCGAGTGTGATGAGGCCCGCGAGGCTGCGTTCCGTGCGAGTGCGGTGTCGGCGCGACGCGGTGACCCAGCGATGGAGATGATGAT
>JBILQT010000273.1:0-9468 GCA_044373065.1 Sandaracinaceae bacterium | reverse complement strand
GGCTGCCCAAAGCGCATGCGCGGGTCGGTCTGTACGGCCTGAACGAGCGGCCCTGTGGCTTGCTCAAACTGCCCCTTCGCATGCAGCGCGGCGCCCTTGAGGAAGAGCAATTCTGCGTCATCTGGGAAGCGCTTGAGGCCCTCCTCAATCTTCTCCAACGCCGCACCTGGACGACTCTGCTGAAGGTAGATCATCGCGAGGTCGCGACGCGCTGTGGCGTTCGAGGGGTTCGACTCAATCGCCCGCTTGAGCCCGCCCATCTTGCCGAGCGTGCGCATGACGACGAAGGGGTCGGGGATGAAGCGACGCAGCAGAAAGAAGACAACAACACCGACCAGGAGCGGTGGATACCGAAGCGCGTACGTCGCGAAGATGAAGAGCAAGTAGTAGCTGTAGTAACCGTAGCCTCGGTTCATGTTCGTCCTCGTCGCGATGAAGCAGCGAATCTACGCAGCGCTGGAGATGGAGCTTCCCAGAACGCGAGAGCGTAGCATCGCGGCCGATGACCCAACGCGCCGAAGACGTGGACGATGCGCCCGAGAAGGCCTCGTACTTCTCGCTGGTGGTGGCTGCGACGGCGGGCCTCTCGGCGGTCGTGCTCGTGGGTGGGCTTGTCGCGATTGAGCAACTCCGCGTGACGCATGAGGTGCTGCTCTGGGCACCCGACCATGTGCAGACAGGCGACGCGATCCCCGTGCGCGCACTCGTGTTCACCGACCTTGAGGGCGATGCCGGCGGAAGGCTCGTTCAGCCTGAGCTGCAGTTGCGCTTGCTGTCCGGGTCGACCGAACTTGCAGCGGGCCTGACACAGCCCTCGGCGTTCGAGAGCGTCTCGACCACGCTGCGCTGCGACGCCTGCGAGGGTGACATCACCTTGGTTGCCGAGGTTCACCAGGCCGATGCGCTCCTCGCGCGGACGGAGCGCACGATTCACTTCGGCACGACCGTCCCTTCTCTGCCCGAAGGCATGCGCCTCAGTGACGCCCTTCAGTTGCTTCAGATCGAAAGCGATGCGCGCGTGGACGCCGCAATGCCTGGCCTCGATGTGCGCGCAGTCGGCGGCGTCTGTGTCGCGGAGGCAAGCTGCGAGGTGCTGCTGCAGGGCGTTCCAAGTGAGATTCGTCTGAGCGAGTGCGGCAATGTCGAGCTGCGTGGACAGCACGTCGAAGGCTCTGTCCGGCGGCTTGAGCTCGTCATTCACGGGCCCGAGGCGCATTGCGTGGTGGAGACAGACATCCCGACGCCGCCGAGTGAGGTGCCCCTCTCGAACGACGGCACGATGGCCCCGCCTGTGACGACGATGCGCTTTGGGCTGCAGCTCCCGGTGGCGCTCGCGACGGCGCGACTCGATGCGCATGCGGAGGGCCTCACGCTCGTGGCCACCGCCGAACCACCTATCGGTCGGAGCGATGTGATCGTCGACATCTATCGGGAGGAGCGATGGATCGACACGCGTGCGCTGCACACAGGCGAAGCGCTGCGTCTCACCTTGCCCGAGCCTGGCGTGTTTCGTCTGCAGGCCCGCGCGGACGTCACGTCCTCCGAGCGCGCCTATCTGCGTCTCGTCGACACCAGCCCGCTGAGCACGGAGGAGCGCGCCGCGCAGCGATGGATCTTTGCAGCCCGCGAGACAGAGCTCATCGCCGTGCCGAGCTCGACCTCGGGGCTTGCGACCGATGAGGCCGTGCTTGGTCAGCGTCGTCAGTGGATGCGCATCGTCGCGGGCCTGGGTGTGCTCGCTGCGTTCTTGTTGATGCTCGCCTCGGTACTGCGTCGCGGAATCGCCTCGGAGGCGGAGGCTCGGCAGCTCATGCTGGCTTCGGGAATCGAAGGCGCCGATGACGATGCGGCGCGAAGGCGATCACGCTGGACGGTCATCGCGTACGTCGCAGCCATCGCCCTGGCTGTTCTGTTGGGCGCTGGATTCCTCGTCGCGCGCCCCTTTTTCATGGGCTGAACGCATCAAGGTGGGACATTTCGGACCGCTTCCAGCGTTGCAACGCTGGGACCGTCGACTTAGGCTGCCCGCTCTTTGGAGCGCGCCTTTCACACGTGTTTGTGAAAGCGCCTCCGTGATGCATGCCTAAGCGAAGGGCCTCGCGATGATTCAAGGATTTCTCTCGAAAATCTTCGGTACGACGCACGAGCGTCAGCTGAAGAAGATCCAGCCCAAGGTCGACGCGATCAACGGCCTCGAAGCGCAGATTAAGAAGCTCACTGACGATCAGCTCCGCGCACGCACCGCGGACATGATGCAGAAGATCGCCAACGGCGCGAAGGTCGACGACATGTTGATCGAGGCCTTCGCGGTCTGTCGCGAGGGCAGCCGTCGCTGCCTCAACATGCGCCACTACGATGTGCAGCTCATCGGCGGCATGGTCCTTCACGACGGCAAGATCGCCGAGATGAAGACAGGCGAGGGCAAGACGCTCGTCGCCACGCTGCCCTGCTACTTGAACGCGCTCTCGAACAAGGGCGTTCACGTCGTCACGGTGAACGACTACCTCGCGCGCCGCGATCAAGAGTGGATGGGTCGCCTCTACTCGTTCCTCGGTCTCACCTCGGGCTGCGTCTATCCGCAGCAGAGCGACGCGGAGAAGAAGGCCGCGTATCGGTCGCACATCACGTACGGCCAGAACAACGAGTACGGCTTCGACTACCTGCGCGACAACATGAAGTTCAGCATCCACGACTACGCGCAGCGCGAGCTGAACTTCGCGATCGTGGATGAGGTCGACTCGATTCTCGTCGATGAAGCGCGCACCCCGCTCATCATCTCCGGCGAGGGCCAGCCTGCATCACCGCGCTACACGCAGATCACCGAGATCATCCCGAAGCTGCGCAAGGACGAGCACTACGTCCTCGATGAGAAGAACCATCAGGTCACGCTCACGGACGAAGGCATCGAGCTCGCGCAGCAGATGCTCTTCGAGAAGAAGATCACCGCCGTCGGCAATCTCTTCGACATGGCGAACCTGGAGTCGATCCACATCCTCCAGCAGTCACTTCGCGCGCACACGCTCTACAAGCGCGACCAGCACTACCTTGTGAATGCGGAGCAGCAGGTCGTCATCATCGACGAGTTCACGGGCCGCACGCTCAAGGGTCGTCGTTGGTCCGATGGCCTGCATCAGGCAGTCGAGGCGAAGGAGCGCGTCCCGATTCAGAGCGAGAGCCGCACGCTCGCGACCATCTCGTTCCAGAACTATTTCCGCCTCTACAAGAAGCTCGGCGGCATGACGGGAACGGCCGACACCGAGGCTGGCGAGTTCCACAAAATCTACAATCTCGAAGTCGTCGTCATCCCGACGAACAAGAAGATCCTCCGCGCCGACTACGACGACCTTGTCTACAAGACGGAGAAGGAAAAGTTCAAAGCCGTCTTCGAGCAGGTGATGGATTGCCACAAGGCGGGGCAGCCCGTCCTCGTCGGTACGACCAGCGTCGAGAAGAGCGAGGCGCTCGCGAAGATGCTCGATAAGAAGGGCATTCCGTACAACCTCCTCAACGCCAAGCAGCATGAGCGCGAGGCGTACGTGGTCGCGCAGGCGGGCCGTAAGGGCGCCATCACCATCGCCACGAACATGGCCGGTCGCGGCACCGACATTCTCCTCGGTGGCAACGCCGAGATGCTCGGTCGTCACGACGTGATGGAGAAGGCGCGCGCCGAGTTGGCAGCGCTGGGTGACGGCTACCGCGGGCCCGCTTCGCTTCCAGAGGGCGCGGCGTTGCCCATCCTGCATGACAAGGAGCGCCTCGAGGCGGCCGTCCACGACGAGCAGAAAAAGTACGAGGCGATTTGCGCCGCCGAAAAGAAGGAAGTCATCGCCGCAGGCGGTCTTCAGATCATCGGCACCGAGCGCCACGAGAGCCGTCGTATCGACAACCAGCTTCGTGGTCGCGCAGGCCGTCAGGGAGACCCTGGCGCATCGCGCTTCTATCTCTCGCTCGAAGACGAACTCATGCGCATCTTCGGCGGCGACCGCATCCAGACGATGATGAGCTCGCTCGGGATGGAAGAGGGCGTCCCAATCGAGCACCCGTGGGTGACCAAGAGCGTCGAGAACGCGCAGAAGAAGGTCGAGGAGCGCAACTTCGACATCCGCAAGAATCTGCTCGAGTACGACGACGTGATGAACCAGCAGCGCAAGAGCGTGTACGTGCTGCGTCGTCAGGTGCTTGAGGGTCAGTACCGCACGGTGCCGACGGACGACGAGCGCAAGAAGGGCGCAGAGCCACAGCGCGTCGTGACGCGTGCGCGGCCTGAGTACCTGGAGACGCTCAAGAGCGTCGTCGACCAACTCGTGCGCTTCCACGGCGGGCCGCTTCAGCCGCGTCCGGATGCGCCTGCGGAGGAACGCGAGGCCTGGCTCAAGTTTGTCCGCACGGGCGATGTCGCCGACGTGAAGGGCGAAGTCCGCGTCAAAGAGTTCGAGCGCAACGTCTACGAGTCGTTCGGCTGCTTGCTCGACATCAGCGACATCGCGAAAGAGCCGCAGAAGGTGGCGAAGTTCGCGCTGGACGAAATCGCTCTCTCACTCACGGAGCAAAACGAGCGCATGCTCGATCTCGTCGACGATGTGACGGCGACGATGGTCGATAAATACTGCCCGCCCGCCAAGCACGTGGAGGACTGGGACCTTCGCGGCCTGGAGCGCGCGTACGAGAAGCAGTTCGGCATGAAGGCCACCGGCCTCTCGAAGATGGGCGATGTCTCCGACCTCGCACACCGGCTCTACACGGACGCCGAGACGATCATCGAGAAGAAGGAGAAGGAGACGGGCCCCGACTTCCTTCGCGTCTTCCGCAACTTGTTCCTGCGCGAGATCGACCGGCAGTGGCTTGAGCACCTGACCACGATGGAGCAACTCCGAGACGGCATCGGCCTGCGTGGCTACGCGCAGCGCGATCCGAAGAAGGAGTACAAGAAGGAGGGCTACGACCTCTTCGTCGGCATGACCGAGTCGTGCAAGCAGGAGGTCTGTCGTGGTCTTTACGAGATCGGCAAAGTGCGCGAGGAGGACATCGTTCGCCTCGAGCAGCAGCGCCTTCGCGAGCTTCAGCAGCTGACGGGCGGCATGAAGATGCGCGGCGTCGGCGAGGCACAGCCCGACCCGAATGCGTCGAACGGCCAGGCCACCAAGCAGCAGCCTTCGATGCGTCCGCAGGTGGGTCTCTCGCCCGCACAGGCAGCGGCACTGGCAGCAGCAGCGCGTGCCCGCGGTGCCGCGCTCTCCTCTGGAGGCGGCGCACCCGTCGCAA
Organism: Sandaracinaceae bacterium; assembly: GCA_044373065.1. GTDB lineage: Bacteria > Myxococcota_A > Polyangia > Polyangiales > Sandaracinaceae > JAFLCL01. The sequence continues at coordinate 4,206 of JBILQT010000273.1, read as the reverse complement.
GCTCACCACCGCCGGCGGCAGCACCGAGCGGCATGAGCTCCGCGCAGATTGCGGCCCTCCAGGCCGTTGCAGCCCGCGCCGCGGCGCTTCGCACATCGCAGGCCCCCGCCGCCGCCGTCGCCCCGAAGAGTGCGCCTCCAAGCGCACCTGCGGACGACGATGACGACGAAGACGACGATGGCGAACTTGAAGCTGAGGGCACGCCCGACACCGTGCGCCGCGACAAGCCCAAAGTCGGACGCAACGACCCGTGTCACTGCGGCAGCGGCAAGAAGTACAAGAACTGCCACATGCGCGAAGACCAGACGGGCGGCCCCACCGTCTGAACCGCTGTGAACTCGCCAAGGCCGCCCAAGAGTGGCAGCTTTGGCGAGGTCTCATTGCATCGCAGCCCAGTGAAATGGCCGCTGCGGTAGGTTCGTAGCGGCTTGAGTCAGGTTCGAGCAACGGTGGTTCGTGGCGAAGAAGGTTGAGAAGACGAAGAGCGAGCGCGAGACGCCGAGTCGCCCGATGGCGAGCTCGGAGAACGCGCCGCGCCCGAGTGACGCGCTCCCTTCTTCAACCAACCCAGCCAACGACGTCGGTCGCCGTGCCGCGCAAGTGGGCGCGGGCGCGATGTTTGGCTCGCTTGCGGTGCACGCAGCATTGGCCGCTGTGGCGTTTGCACTGCCAACGACTTTCTCCTCTCGTTTTCGGAGCGAGAGCGAGGTCTTCGTCGAGTTCACGGCACCCTCCGTGGAGATGCCGCCCCCTGTGATTCCCCCCGCGCCGACGCCAGAGGAAGCCGCACTTGAGCCCGCGCTTCCGCAACGGACGGAGCGCCCGACAAGCCCTGAGCAGCCCTCCGTCGAACCTTCGTCTGGAGGGTCGATGAACCTGCCCGGTGAAGTCGCACTTCAGCCGACAGGGCCGCTCAATCCGAGTCCGGAGATTGCGCCCCCCAACATGGGTGAGTTGAATCCTGCGGAGCGTCAGCGGCTCACAACGCTGCTCGCCCCGGGCAACGTCGCGTCTTCTTTTGCCGTGCGCGATGCGACAGGGCCCGTGGCCACAGCAGGCCCTGCAGGCCTCACGGCAACGGGAGGGCGCCCCGCGCTTGCGAGCGAGGCGGAGGTGGAGCGCAATCTCGGTAGCGGGCTGCGTCGCGAGATCATGGCGCGACCCTGGCTCTCGCAGACACATCCGACGCTGGTGCAGCGTCCCGATGGCTCACGCGAGTACCACGGGCACGCATTCACTGCGCGCATCATGCCGGATGGTTCGGTGCGCTTTTCCGATCGAGGGCCCATCGAGGGCGGCGAGATGCTTGCGGGTGGGCCCGCGCGTTTCGATGTGACCGATATGATCATGGGCTCCCAGGGCCAGGACCCGTATCGCGCTGAGCGCGAGTGGTTCATGGAGGAGACCGAGGACGTTCGCATCGAGCTCGAGACGGCTGCTGCCGCAAGGCTTCGCGCAGATGCGATGGCCGGTGTTCCGGGACGACTCGCAGCGATGTGGGGAAGGTCGACGCCCGCAGCGATTCGACGCCGCGCAATCTTCCGCATGTGGGACGAGTGCGACGAAGAGGGCGATGGCGCTGCTGTGCGACGCCAGGTGATCTCGTTCATCCGCGGCGAGATTCCCGAGTCGAGCCCGGACGCGTTCACCGTCGAGGAGATGCGACGATGGAATGCCGATCGCGAGAGCACGGCGGAGTTCTCACCCTACCGCTGAGCTTTGCATGACCCTCATCATGCAATCGAAGCTGCTCCTCGCGCACGGGTTCGCACATGGCTTCTCGACGCGGCTTGGCGGCGTGAGCGAGCCTCCCTTCGACGCGCTGAATCTCGGTCGCAACCTTGGGGATGCGCCTCAGGCCGTCGAGACAAACCACGCGCGCTTGGCGGAGGCGATCGGCTACGACCTCGCGCGGCTCGCCGAGGTCAGCCAGGTCCACGGGACGCGCTGCGTTGCCTTCGAAGAGCCCTTTGCGTCGCTGACGTTTCGTCAACAAGAGGCGGACGCCGTCTTTGCGACTGCGGCCCGAGATGCCGTTGGGGTACGCACCGCAGACTGCACGCCGGTGCTCATCGGCTGCCTCGCGACGCGGGCTGTCCTTGCGATTCATGCGGGTTGGCGAGGCACGGTCGATGGCGTGATCCCGCAGGCGTTGAAGGCATTTTCAGCGCAGACACGCGGACGCCTGGTCGCCGCGATAGGTCCGCACATTCGTGCTGCATCGTTCGAGGTGGGCGAGGATGTTGCGATGCGGATCGACCAAGCCGCGCGCCTCGCAGGACTTGAGGCGAGTGTCATCGTGCGTCTGCCAGGGTCGAAGCCGCATGCCGATCTCACGCGCCTGGTCATCGCGCAGTTGATGCAATGCGGGCTCGCGCACGACGATATCGACGATGTGGGTGGCGATACGTTCGCCGATGCGACGCGCTTCTTCTCGCATCGTCGAGATGCTTCGCGTTCGGGTCGGCATCTCAGCGTGATCGTCGCTGGCTGAGAGGTTGAAATGCGCGTCGTGAGCGCTTCGTACGTTCACGCAACCGAGTGCTGCCAAAGGATGAACAAGCGCTGCGCGCGTTGCGCGGGGGAGGGTTGGCGCTGGCGTGTTCGTTGCTCGCGCACGCATTGATCGCGCTCTCCATGCTGCAGCTCCATGTTCCGCACGTGCCCACGCATCCGCCCTTCGTCTCGCATCTCGAGAACTGGAGCTTCATGGAGCCCTGGCGGTCGGTGCAGGAGGGTTTCGTCGTGGACGCCGCTTCCGATGCGCATGCGTCAGGGGCCTCGCAGCCGATGGCGCACGCTCGACGCGGAGGCATGGCCGAGCCGATGCAGGCAGGAACGTCCGAGGCGCTTGCGGGTGCGGCTGAGAGTGCTGCGTCATCACAGTCATCGGAGTTGGCGCCTCCAAGCGAAGGGCCTTCACGTGATGACCTCGTGGTGCTGATCGCACCGGGGCATGTCGCGGCTGCGTTTGCGGTGCGTGAATCCAGCGGGCCCGCGCAGCTGTCGGGTCCTGCGAGCCTTCACGCGACGGGTGGCATGCCAGCACTGGCCACGGAGGCGGAGGTCGAAGCGAGCCTCTCGCGTGGACTCCGTACCGAAATCATGGCGCGGCCTTGGCTCTCGCACACGTCTCCGCGTCTCGTGCGAAGCCCAGATGGCGCGCAGGTCTACACAGGGCACGCGTTCACCGCGACGATTCGTCCGGACGGCTCCGTCGACTTTGCAGACCGTGGGGCGGTGGATGCCGAGGGGATGATTCGCGGGGAGCCGATGCGATTCGATATGGCCGATATGGCGATGCGTTCCGCGGGGCAGGATCCCTACAGCGCGGAGCGCGAGTGGTTCATGGAGGAGACGGAGGAAGTGCGCGCCGCATTGGAGGCTGCTGAAGCGGAGCGTCTGCGCGCGGAAGCCATGCGTCGCGTGCCGGGGCGCCTCGCGCTGATGTGGAGCCGCGCGACACCCGCGTCGATTCGTCGACGGGCCATTTTCCGCATGTGGGATGAGTGCGACGAACAAGGGGATGGCGCGACGGTGCGTGCGCAGGTGATTGCCTTTGTTCGCGAGGCGATTCCTGAGTTGAGTGAGGAGGCGTTCACGGTCGAGGAGCTGCGCCGCTGGAACGCTGAGCGCGAGAGTGAAGCGCCCTTTGAGCCCTACCTCTGAGCGGAACTCGTGATGAAATGATGCTCGTCATGCAACGGCATCAAGCGATGCTCACTGCGCGCCCCATGTGTGCCTAGCCGAAAGCAGACGTTGACAGCCCCGCCGATCCACGAAAACTCTCGGGCATGATCGAGCCTGAAGAGATTGAGAAGCGCCTGCGGGCATCCCTCCCCGAGGTCGCGCATTTGCGTATTGCTGACCTGACCGGCGGCAAGGACCACTACCAAGCCACGATCGTGACGCCGCACTTCGCGTCGATGAATCGTGTCGAGCAGCACCAAGCTGTCTACCGTGCGCTCGGTGAATTGATGCACGGACCGATTCATGCGCTTGCACTTCGAACGCTGACGCCCGAGGCATGGGCCAAGCTCTCGGACGACGAGAAGAACGCTTAGTTACCGCCTCGCGAACAGGAAGACCCCATGGACGAACAACTCCGCGCCCGCATCCAAGAACTCCTCGGCTCACACAAAATCGTGCTCTTCATGAAGGGCAGCAAGTCGTTCCCGCAATGCGGCTTTTCCGCGACTGTGGTGG
>JBILQT010000272.1:0-9516 GCA_044373065.1 Sandaracinaceae bacterium | reverse complement strand
TACGTGGTTTCACACGGCGACGGGATGGATGGAGACCCCTTCGCGTTTGGCACGTTGAGCGCGGGGGAGCCGACACTCGCCATCCCGAACAGCCCCACCTGCACCGGCGTCAACAACCCCGCAGCGCCGGTAGCGATCCCGGTGAACACGTGGACGCACATTGCCGTGACGCTCGACATCCCGACCCGTGAAGTGGTGTTTCTGACCAACGGGGTCGAGGTCTCCCGTGCGTCCAGTTCCATCGCGATGGGCCCGCTCTGCGACAACCCCGAGCCCCTCGTGATCGGGGCGCTACGGACGACGGGGGTACTCGGCTTCCAAGGCTGGATCGACGAGCTTCGCATCTGGGCCGTGGTGCGAACGCAGGTGCAAGTCTGCGTCGATGCAGGCGGCGTCCCCGGTGCGGGCGGGACGTGCATCCTGTAGCTCCAGCGCTGTGCTCAGAGCGTCCCTGGGTGCTTCTGTGAGACGAACCCCGAGAACACGGCAGTCCCGATCATCCAGGCCATCGTGAACATGCCGAGGGTGTTGGCGCCTCGCTCAGACATCTTCGCTGCGAGCACCAAGGCCGCAAGCCCAAAGAGGGGCGTCGAGACCCGCGCGCTTGTCTGGCTGACGAGTGTTGCTGTGGCGAAGAGAAAAGGGATGAGGAGTCCGAGGGTGCTGTCGGCAGTCCCGTTCATCACGTTGAGCAGAAGAAGCCGCGCATCCACTATCCCGAGGGCCGTACCAACACAGCCGAGCAGCGTGAGGATGGTTCGCATGCATCGACCGTGTCGTTCACTGACCGCCGGGTCAACCAAGACGCTCCGGGCTTGTTGGTCATCGCTTACCCAAGGGCGCGTTTGAGGCAGTAGCCTCCAGCCATGTCGATCACCGAAGACCTCCCTTGGACGTGCCGCTGCGGCACCGCGAACGTGAGCCGCGCGCGCAAGTCGTGGGCGCTGGGGCAGGGCTACGAAGACGCCGTCGCGCTCGCGACCGTGATCGACGACACGTTTCATCGCTTCCCATGCACGCAGTGCGGCTTTCAGGCCGTCGTCGATCGCGACTTGTTGCTCATTCACCATGACCAGAAGTGGGCCATTCGAGTGGCACACAACGAGGCTGAGGTGGTCGGCCTGGGCGAGGCGCTCGCACGGGGCTTTGCGGGCTATCGAACACGGGTCGTGGGCGACCGTCGCGCGCTGGTGGAGCGTGCGCGACTGCTCTCGCGTGGCATCGACGATGTCGCCATCGAGTGCGTGCGCTACTTCGTTCGCGTGAACCAAGGCATCGACTTCGCGAACGAGCCGCGCAACCGCGTGCTGCTTGAGCGCATCGAGGCCGATGGCCTTGTGTGGAGTGTCTGGATGCCCGGCAAGCCTCCGGGCACGCTCAAGACGCCACTGGCGGTGCTCAACAATGTGATGGCGCGCTACGGGACCGCGCGTCACCTCGCCGGCCCCTTCGTCGATGAGCTTCTTGTGCGTGAGCTGATGCAGCAAAGCTCCATGCGGTAGCCCCGAGCCGTAGTGCTGTGCCCACCGCGGACACGGCTATCCCAACTCACCTCGGCTGTGGGAGGGTGCCGCCGATGAAGATGAGGAAGCGACTGACCCTGCTCGCGACCATGGGCTTTCTTGGCTGCAGTCAGGTGAACGTGCGCCTCGATGCAGAGGCAGGGAGCGCGATGGATGCGCGTGAGGCGATGCCCGATGCGTCGACCACGCGCGACACGCTTGTGTTCGCCGACGTGCGTGAGGCGCTCGATGCGCGAGTGCTGCCCGATGCCGCGATGGTGGATGCGTTTGCGCCGCCTGATGCCCCGAGCCCCGACGCCGCGCTCGCCACCGATGCGCGCGTGTTGGATGCGTTCGTGGCGGACGATGCCCTCGCCTCGACCTGTGGTGACCTGCGGCTCTACTTCCGCTTCGAGGAGGCGAGCGGAGTCGTCGTCGATGAGAGCGGCTGCGGCAACCACGGGACGACCTTCAACGTCTTGCGTCGAGAGATGGGAACGCGTGGCTACGCCTACCGATTCGGTCGCCCGGGAGGGTCTGAGGCGCGGGTGACGGTGCCCGACAGCGCCAGCCTCCGAGGGCTCTCGCAATTCACGTTCGAGGCCTGGGTGAACGACACGGGCAGCCCGTACTCCTTCATCGCGGTGCACGCGGATGAGGTGACCATGGGGCGCTTTGCATTCGGGCCCTCGCCCGCACATCAGCCGAATCTCGTCCTGCGCTCTGGCTCAGGCTGCGTGTTCAACGGGATGTTCAATGCACCTGCGCCGTTCACCACCTCTGCCTGGACGCATCTGGCGGTCACGGTCGACACCGTCTCCGCCGAGGTGATCTTCTACGTCGACGGTGTCGAGGTTCATCGCGCGCTCTCGTCCGACATCGCCGCGCCTCGCTGTGACGAGGGCTACCCGCTCTTCATCGGCGCCATTCCGCGGGCACGCGGCTTCTACAGCTGGAATGGATGGATCGATGAACTGCGCATCTGGTCGGTCGTGCGAAGCCGATCGGAGGTCTGCATCGACGCAGGCGGCGTCCCGTGGTCGGGCGGCTGCTCGCTCTAGCAGTTGCGTGAGCACGCAGTCGCTCAAGACCGAGAGGCATGGCATGGCCGGTTCATGAGGTGGCAAGTCTGTGCAACCACCACGGCGAGGTGGGGAACGCTACGATGGCGCCATGACCAATCGCCCCATGCGCGCCTCGCTTCGCGCCGCTCTCGCAGTCTCTGGCCTCACCGCTGCCATCGGCTGCGGTGGCAACGCCAATGCCGAGCCCACCACGCCCAACCACAACGCGACGAACCACAACACGCCCTCCAACGTCGCGCACTCCGAGCCTGCACTCACGCCGGATGGGCACTGTGTCGGCTCGTGGAGCGAGTACAGCGAGGCGTGCTGCGCGCGTGAATCCGACGCGACGTGGAGCGCGGAGCGAGGCTGCGAGCCAACCGTGATGGTCGGCCCCTTCGTGCCGCCCGAGATGAACGCCTAGATGCTGCGCAAGGCCCTCAGCGTCGGGGCACTTCCGATCGATCACGCTCGCGGCATTTCCCGTTGTGCTCTTTCTTCTCTGGGGATGCACCACGGTGCTTGGATTGGACATCCTGAGCGACCTGCTCGAGCCGCTCTGTCTCGCGCTCGTCATCGTCCCCGTGCTCCTCTACGACGCCATCGGTCTCATCCGCTTCAACGTGCTCGGCGGCAGCGGGACATTCTTCGCGAGCCTCGTCTACGTGCTCACCACGGCGGTCGGCTTCTTCGTGCTCGGCAAGATCATCGACGCTTGGAGGACACGCGAGAAGGCCTAGAGGCGCGGTACGCTGCGCCCATGAATCGACCCGCTATTCGTGCCGCCCTCGTCGTCTCTGGCCTCACACTTGGTTGCGGTGGAGCCGCTCCAGCGACGCATGAATCCACGACGCCCAACACCTCGAATGAAGAGACGACCCAGGTGACGACCGAGGCGACGACCAGCAACGTCTCGCCCACGCCTGAGACCTGCGACGGCTCTGTGGAGGACCTCTCCGAGGCGTGCTGCAACCAGACGGGCGGTCGCACATGGAGCGAGGGACGCTGCCTCTACACCGCCGTGCCCGGGCCCTTCGTGCCGCCTTCGATGGTCGGTTGAGCGCGGGTCGCGCGCTCAGTAGTCGTCGCGCAGCGAGACGCTCGCGAGCTCGGCATCGAGCATGCGCCCGAACATCATTGGGCCCACCCAGGTGAGCCCGCAGAATGCCATCCAGACGACATCGACCACGTCGGCCGCGAGCGCGAATCCGAAGTCGACGCTGAGCTGTGCCACCAGCGCCTTCACGACATACATGGCCAGCAAGATGGCGATGGCCCGCGCGCTGGAGCCGGTCATGAGGGCGCTGTTGAAGCGCCACCAGAGGCCAAGGATGAAGCTCTCACGCGCCTTGATGGCGACGAGGAGACGGATCGCACCTGGGTCGGCCGGAGCCTCGGAGAGGGCCCAGCGCGCGTGTTCGCGGGCCTCCTCCAGCTTGCCCTCATCGAGGTAGAGCCAGCCGCGAAGGGTCAGTGCGCGCAGATCATCGGGCTCCAACGTGAGCGCGTTGAGGGCGTGTGCCTGTGCCCGTGGGAAGTCTCTTGCGCGGCGCGCGAGTTCCCCCAAGAGCACCTCGGCCGCGCAGCTATCCGGCGTGAGCGCGAGCCCCTCGCGCGCGTACTTTTCTGCGAGCGTGAAGTCGTCGACCGCGAAGTGAAGCTGGGCTGCAGAGATGAGCATTGCGCCACTGAGCGGCTCGAGTTGGAGCGCACGCGCCATCTCCTCGCGTGCCTCAGGCCAACGTCGCGCGCCCCAATGAACCCAAGCCTTGGCCACGTGCGCGGGCGCGTACTCCGGGTCGGCAAGAAGGGCCCTCGATGCCTCGAGGTCTGCGGCATGCAGGCGCTTGAGCTGGACGAGCGCAATCGCAAGGCTGGCATGCGCCTCCGCATGATCTGGGTCCGTCGCAAGCACCCGCCGAAAGCTCTCCATCGCGTTCAGCGGCATGTGCCGATCGAGGTAGTTGTGGCCCGCGATAAGCCAGTGTTGAAGTTGCATGGTCATGCGCTCACGAGTCCGCCGAGCAGCAGCATGCGCAGCAAGAACAAGACGCCGAGCAGTTGCCAACCACGTGGCCAGACCCGGCCGCCGAAGTACTGGTGCAGCTCAAAGCTCGCCTCCTGCGAGAGCTGAATCGCATACGCCCCGAGGAGGACAACCACGCTCGCGAAGATGCGCACGTAGCCCAGGCGTCCCTCGGGCATGAGCCTGAACGTGGCGAGCAGGATGCCGCTGAGCAAGAGCACGACCTGGACGAACCAGGTGACCGCCGCGATGACGGTATCGCGTCGCCGCGTGACCGAGCCCATCGCCCAGCCGTTGAAGACGAGCCAGGGCAAGCCGACGAGACTCCCGACGAGCATGGTGGCGAGCAGGGGGATGAAGGGCTGCACCACCCAAGCCTCGAAGCGACCGGGATGGGGCTCGTCGGCGATGAGGTAGTCAGGCTGCCTCATGGCTTTTGGTTCTTTGCGAGGAAGGCGAGGACCTCGTCGTATTGCCCGCCCTCATTCGCATAGCGCGCATAGTTGCGTGCGGAGGAGAGCCACTCGATGGTCGTGGGGCGAACGTCTTTCAGCGCGCGCACCAGGTGTGCGTTGGTGATGGGCATCTCGGAGCCCGCGTCGATCGAGTCGGCGATGGCGTAGTCGGCCGCCGTCTCGATGATGAACTCGAGGTCTGCACCCGAGAAGCCACTCGTGCCCTGTGCAAGCGGCGCCAGATTCACATCCGCTGCAGCCGGCCTCTGTGCGAGGTGAAGCTTGAGGATGGATGCGCGTGCCTCGCGATCAGGCGGCGGCACAAAGAGCACGCGATCAAAGCGCCCTGGTCGTCGAAAGGCCGAGTCGATCTCCCAGGGGACATTGGTCGCACCGAGGATCAGCACGCCTCGGTTGTTCTGCGCAAAGCCATCCATCTCCGAGAGAAAGTGGCTGACCACCTTCGCACTCACGCCATCGCGTGAAGCCTTGCGCTTGCCTGCGAGTGCCTCCAGCTCATCGAAGAAGAGCACGGCCGGGGTCGACTGCCTGGCTTGCTCAAAGAGGGCGTGAAGCTTTCGCTCCGACTCGCCGATGTACATGTCGAGCACATCGCTGATGGCCACCGAGATGAACTTGGCGTTGCACTCGCCCGCCGTCGCGCGTGCAAGCAACGTCTTGCCGCAGCCCGGTGCGCCGTAGAGCAACACGCCGCCGCCGACGCGCTTGCGAAAGCGATCGAAGAGCGAGGGCTTCTGGAAGGGAAGCACGATGCGGCGATGAATCTCCGCCTTGATCTCGGTGAGCCCGCCAACATCGGCGAAGCGCACTGGCGGCAGAGGCGCGTCGAGAGCACGCAGCGCATCGTCTGGTGCGGTTGCATCGTTTGAGATCACGCGAAGCCGAGGCGCATCCTTGCGCCCTTGAAGCACGCTTGGCGCATGCGAACGGAGCGTCCGTGCGAGGTTCGCATCCTCCAGCGTGGGGTTCGCACGGATAGCTTGATCGTAGCTGACGCGCGCCTCCTCCAGACGCTCCAGCGCAGCGAGCGCACGCGCGCGCTCCAGCTGCGAGGCCGCGTCATCGAGCGTCGCAAACGTCAGTGCACGTGCCGCGTCGCCCGAGAGTCGCAGCGCCCGCGCACAGTCGATTCGCGCAGTCGGGTCCGCCACGGCCGAGGGCGGGATGGTGATCAACGCCACGGCGCGTGACGCTTTGCCGAGGTCCAGCCAACCGCGAATCGCCATGCAGCGCAGCGCGACATTGTCCGGGCTTGATTGAAGGGCGACTTCCAGCGCCTCGAGTGCCGTCTCATTCATCGGCACGGACCATAGCGGACTCTCAGGCGCCGGCGCTTCGCTTCGTGCGGCGTCGGAGCGTAAGCGAGCCCAGCAACGCCAGCGGTGCAAGCCACCAAGCCTGGCGATGCGTGTGCGTTGAGCCGGGCACCGCGCAGCCGCAGGCACCACCGGCGAGGCCGCCGAGGTCTCCTGCATCCGAGCGCATCGATGCGTCGCCTGCGCCTGCATCGCGGGGGCCTGCATCGACGTAGAGCGCGGCATCGGTGCCCGCATCACGCGCCGTCACATCGCCTGTGACGCGGATGCGAATCGTCGGCTGATCTGGGTCGTTCGTGCGCAGCGTGACGGTCTCGCTGTAGGGCCCCGAGCCCATCGGCATCACGTCGAGCACGAGCATGCCCTCGCTCGAAGGAAGGAGCGTGAAGGGCGTCATCGAGGGCGCGATGCTGAGCGAGGGGTCGACGCGCACAGAGAGCTCTGCCTCGCCACGGTTCGCGATGCGGATGGAGCGCGAGGTGAGTGCGCCGAGTTCGACTGTGCCGATGTCGATCATCGTTGGGTCCACTGCGATGTCCGGAAGCGGTACGTGAACCATGTCCGCCTCGAACATGATCGACCGCGAGGAGTCGACGATCTGGATTGGCACATCGACGATCGGGATCTCCCAGCGACGGCCAAGCAAGGTCACGTAGAACGCAGGCGTGAGCACGACCTGCCCGTTGTAGGTGAGCGTGCCCTCGGGCCGCACCGTGATGTCTTGCGCTGCGCCAAACTCCGCTGCGCTTGGCGCCCAATACTGCACCGCCTGAAGCGCCGTCACGATGGGCTCACGGGCCTCGTCGATGAAGGTGCGCGTGCCCTGGTAGGAGGTCATCAAGCGACCGCGCGCCTGCACCTCAAGGCCGCCATCGATGCCCGCGATCGAGCTTCCAACAATGTCGCGAATGCCCACACCAAAGAGGCGAAGCGGGTCGGTCGTGTCCTCCACGACCACAGGGCGCGGCACTGAGCCCGGCAGCACAAAGGGCGTGAACGTCTCGTCGTCGTTCATCCGAAAGTCGAACTCGGGGACGAACGGGATGCTGCCCTCCCAGGTGTAGCGCACGCCCGCGATGGACACGTTGATGCGCGCCTGCGCCGTGACCTGAACGCCCCACGCCATGTGCAGGCGCCCCGCATCGGTGCGACCGGGCACGCCCATCGTGAGACCAAAGGGCCAATACGTCGTGAGCTGCCCGCCCATGTCGATATGCGTCTCGCCCATCAGGTCGAGCGTGAAGCGCACTTGAATCGGTGAGCCCGAGGGCACCCAGCCCGTATCGAGTGAGATCGAGGGCAGACGCATCTCGCGGTAGGCGAAGTCGACATTGCCGCGATGACAACCCACGGCCTCCGCGGGGCACTCCTGCGCCTCAAGCGATGCGGGAAGCGCGAGGAGGGTGAAGCCAACGAAGGAAGCGATGCGAAGCTGCTGCATCCCGCAATGCTACGCCGAACGCGCAGACTTTCGCTGCTTCTGCGTCAGCCGAGAGGTCTGGAATTCACTCCCCTCCGCAGGTGAAGTTCATGGCGAAGCTGCGAAGAATCGCGGTGTCGACGGCAGGTGTGACGGTGCTTCGCAAGATGGCGCGCACTTCCATGTAGGGCGCGAAGCGATTCACGCCGGCCGCTTCCAATCGCGACGGCAGGGCTCGGATCGGCGAGAACTCTTCGTCGGAGCGCAACGAGAGGAAGGGCGCGGTCGCAAGGCTTGAAACGCTGTTTGCGCTTCGAAACTGGAACTCCACGTACGTGCTCGTGCGTCGATTCGGAGAGCCCGTGCGGTCATCCCAAGCGTCGTAGGTGAACGTGTTCCAGTACAGCACGGAGCGGGTAGGGTCGCAGACGCGCGTGGTGTCGTAGATGCGTGTGTACGTCCCTCCCGCGGCAGCCATCAGCGGGTCGCACGCGCCCTCGACAGCAACGCTCCCAACACGCGGCGTCACGCCTGCATCACGACTCGTCATGCGCACGTCGACTTCGAGGAATCTGCCTGCGGGAACGGGGCCAGGTGACGATGTGAGGTCGGCTGGCGAAGACGCAAAGGGCCCGATCCAGGGCTGCGAGGAGAGGTCGTCTTCACGGTTCGCGACGCGTGCGAAGAGCGTCACGGTGGTCCCATCCGGCGTCGCCGCCTCCCAGGTCAGACGCGACCAGCGATTCCTCCCGCACGTTGGGTCGCCCATGACGACGAAGCGATGATGACCGCTCGCGTTCTCCGCGGGCATCTCGAGGACGAGCGCGCCGTCGGCGTCGACACTCACGCCTTCTGCGTTCTCCACAGCCAGCGTCCACGGCGTTGATGCGCCCATGCCACGCGACGTGCTGGTTGCGCATGCGGCGCTCGCGCACATTCCAATGCTCGTTGGGTTCTCGGCGCCACCGGTGCGCCCTGGGACGAGGCCGCCAGAGCCGCGCGCCGCGACGTCGACGCCACGGATCGTATCGATCGCGTCGAAACAAGATGGGTCGCAGAACGAGCACATTTGCGGTTCGTCGCTTGCGGCCGCTGTTGCAAGACCGGGCTCGGAGCGCATCGTCTCGGGGCACGTGTGCGCATCGCCTCCGCCGTCTTGCCCCGCGTCGTCACGGCTCGGCGTGTTCGTGCATGAGAGTGCGAAGAGGCCCAGCGCGAGCGCAGTAGCCTCGACTCGTCTTCTCTGCGCGCTTGGATTGGCAACCACATCCACCTCTGGAAGCAGCGTACGCGAAACGATCACGACGCCGCTAGGAGCCCGATCAACGAGGCGAGAATTGGCTTAGGGTTCCGCATGCGCGCACACGCTCGGTTCACCTGTTTCGCTGGCTGCGACGAACACTACGAACTCGATGAGGTCGTCTACCGATGCAAGCGCTGCGGCGCGTTGCTCGATGTGGAGCACAACATCGAGGCACTCAAGGAGCGCAGTGGCGCAGCCTGGATGCAGACCTTCGATCGCCGTTGGATGCGCACCGAGTGGCCCTTCGGCTCAGGTGTCTGGGGCAAGCTCGAGTGGGTCTATCCGGGGATCGATCCGAGCAGCATCGTGAGCTTTGCGGAGGGCGGCTCAAACCTCCTCTGGGCCGAGCGCTACGGGCGCTCACTGGGCCTCTCGGATGTGTGGATCAAGCAATGCGGCAACAGCCACA
>JBILQT010000271.1:0-9520 GCA_044373065.1 Sandaracinaceae bacterium | reverse complement strand
CGGTGGTCGCCGTATCATTCGCGAAGAGTGATCCCTCCCAGAGACACGAAAGGCGAGTGCCCTTCCGAGATGAAACCTCGGAGTGACACTCGCCTCGCAGGCAACCTGGCCTTGTTCGGCCGTGTGCTCAGCCCTCGTGGCTGGTCAGGTATTGATGCGGGTCTGCGGCAAAGCGCGCGTCGCAACCGGCGCAGCAGAAGTAGTAGGTCAGGCCATCGTGCTCGACGTGCGGGGACTCGGCCGTGACGACGAAGGTCTCGCCGCTCACGGGGCAGGTCGTCGTGTCGCCGATCGTCGCTTGGCCAGGCGCGACCACCGTCGCCGAGGTCTCCGTCGACGCAGCCTGCTCGTGGTGCATCTCGCTGCCTGAGCTCGTCGTCTCGTGCGCCGTCTCGGTGCTGCTTGAACCACCACCGCAGCCGATGAGCGCGGCTGCCTGGGCAGTGAGTGCAAGAGCGGACGCCAACATCAATCGATTCATCTGAGTTCTCCTTCTTGTCGCAACATGCGCCCACGCATGGGCGCCAGCATGGTGGGTTGTGACGCGTGGGGGCACAACGTGTTCGCGCACGCTACGAAGGCGCGATGAACGAAGCGCTCAACGTCCTTGGTGGCCCACTCGAGACCTGCTCCACCGCTCCGATGACCGGCTACTTCCGCGATGGATGCTGCCGCACGGATGAGAGCGACCGCGGCTCGCACACGCTCTGCGCCGAGGTCACCGCGGAGTTCCTCGCGTTCAGCCGCGCACGCGGCAACGACCTCACGACACCGGTGCCTGCCTATGGCTTCCCAGGCCTCAAGCCTGGCGACCGCTGGTGCCTCTGTGTGTCGCGCTGGAAGGAGGCCTACCTCGCGGGTGCAGCACCACGCGTCTATCTCGTGGGCACGCATGAGCGCGCGCTCGATGTCGTCACGATGGAGGAGCTTGCTCCCTACGCGATCGACGCCATCGCGTTTGCCTGAGGCAGCGAATCAGCGATGACGAAACGCGCGGTCCATGTCGGCCCAGCGCTCGCGGTCGACGGGGCCCGTGCCGAGGTCGTGGTCGACATGCGTGTACGTAAACGAGGCGCGATGACGCGCCTGCTTCGGCACATCCGCGCGTGATTTGTGTCCGCCGTGGGCCTTCAAGATGGCAGTGCGCACGGACTCGAGGCCGGGCACCGAGACGTTCTCCAGCGCGTCCGCGAGGCCCACGCCCGGAAGGTGCTTTCCTGCATCGAGCACCGGCGGCGCGATGAGCGCATCCCAGAGCTCCTCGACGGTGCGACGGATCAGGTGCTCACCGAAGTTCGTCACCTCGGTGTCCTCGTTGGCGAACACCGCGCGGCCCGTCTTGCGAATCGACGCGGAGATGGCGGCCCAGTCATAAGGATGCAGCGAGCGCAGGTCGACGACCTCGGTCTCGATGCCGTGCTCACGTGCGAGCTCATCCGCCGCGCGCTTGCTGACACCGACCATGCGGCCATACGTGAAGAGCGAGACGTCCGTGCCGGGGCGCACAATCTTCGCCACACCGAGCGGGATCTTCTCGATCGCCGTCTCAGGCCACTCCGGCTCCCAACCCTCACGCGAGCCGATCGGCGCATCGATCATCTTCGAGAGCAGGCGTCCATCCTCGGGCTCGCCCGGAATCATCTCGTCCGGGCCCGCGGCCTTCGCGCGCATCAGCGCCTTCGGGATGAGCACCATGACGGGGTTCGGGTCTTCGATCGCCGAGAGCAAGAGGCCGTACGCATCGCGCGGATTGCTCGGCATCACGACCTTCCAGCCGGGCGTGCGCGTCGCCTGCGCGTCGAAGGAATGCGAGTGGTAGAGCGAGCCGTGAATGCCTGCGCCCACCGGCGTCATCATCACCATCGGCAGGTTCCAATCGCCGCCCGAGGCCCAATACGTGTTGCCCGCGACCTTGAGCAAGTCGATCGTGTTGAACGCGTAGTCGCAGAACTGAATCTCACAGACAGGCTTCTGCCCCGCCATCGCCAGGCCCATCGCAGCGCCGATGATCCCGCGCTCATCGAGCGGCGTATTCCACGCGGTGCGAAGCCCCTGCGTCGCAGTGAAGACACCCCCGAGCGGCGGGCCCACATCCTCGCCGAAGATATCGGTCACACCGAGATGCGTCTCGCCAACGTGGAGCGCCAAGCGGACGGCCTGAACCATGGTTGCCATGGGCGCGTTGTTAGCACTGCGGATGCGCGCGCGGGTAGTGGTTCGCAGATGACGCGGGACGTCATCGAATGTTAGTCAGCGCCGATGCACGTACGAGTGATGTTCGCGCTGTGCGCGATGGGTTTGGTGGGTTGCGGGCCAACCTGGCAGCAGCGACTCGCACGTACGGCGGCCGTCCAGCACAACTGCCCCATCACGCGTGTCCGTGTGCTCACCCGGCTCGAGAGCGTGCGTACCTATGCAGTCCTCGTCTGCGATGAGAGGCGCGTCTACCAGAGGGCCGGTCGTGGCTACATCGACCAAACCCCAGACGGGGTCTCCCAACCTGCGGCGCCCGCTGCAGGCAGTGCGGTTGTCAGTGCGAGCCCCGCTACACAAGAACCCGCGTTCTCACGCTTCGTTCGTACGCGCATCGACTGGTACCGGGCGCAAATCCTCGCGTGCACCGGCGGCCCCACCGCAGTCGTCGCAGAGTGGACCGAAGGGCCCGTGCGCATCAGCGTGCGTGGCGAGTCGGATGTGGCCGTCGCGCAATGTGTGGTGAGTGCGATCGGCACGATCGAGGTGCCGCGTGGGACGGTGCAGGGCCGCTTGATTCATCCCATCGCGCCGTAGCCCGCTGCGCGGAGAGAAACGCCGTCCGGCACGATGCCGCGCGGCATTTCTCTCGGCGCAACGCCGTCCGGCACGATGCCGCGCGGCATTTCTCTCGGCGCAACGCCGTCCGGCACGATGCCGCGTGGCTCTTCTCTCTCAGCAGCGTTGTTTGGCATCATGCCGCGCGGCGTTTCCCGCGAGGGAAACCAGCAACAAACGCTCTCTCAGCAGCTGGAAGGACACGACATGGGAACGATTCAATCGGGTGATTCAGTCGGTGGGCGCATCAAGGCCGGGGAGCACGTCGCGGCGCGCAGTCAGAGCGTCGATGTCGCGCCGATCGCGGTGCCGCTCCGGAGGTTCTTCGCGGTGCAGAAGAGCTACGTCGGCGCTGACGCGAAGGTGAAGAAGGAGAGCGAGCGATTGGCGCTTGCGGAGCGCGCTCTTGGGGAGGGCGATGCGCTTCAAGACGGCTCGCTCAATGGTCTTGCGCTGGCCTACGTCAACGCAGGCGCCAAGCGTACGCGTCCCTTCGACGGCCTCGGCGTGGGCTCGCCCTCGGACATCATCAAGCTGGCCACGCTCAAGGAGGCGAAGGTCATCCTCAAGCTCGCGGACCTCGCGGAGAAGCATGCCGATGCAGGCGTGAAGAAGGCGGGCGCAGCGGCGCGCAAGGCGGCGACGGCGGTGCTCGCGAAGGAGAAGCCGATTGCGGATCGAGTGAAGGCGCGCACGCAGGCGATGACGGCGCGCGATGGCCTCTCGCTTCAATGGGAGAAGGCGTTTGCTTCGCTCAAGATCGCGGCGCGCGCGGCCGACGATGCGCAGGGCACCAAGCTCTTCGAGGCGCTCTTCTCGGAGCGCTGAAGCCTCAGCGCGTCGCCTCGCGCAGGAGCCGCTCGATGTCGTCGGCCTGCATCGCCTCGCTCGCAGACGACACACCGCTGTGCAGGAGCTCCGTCACCGTCATGCCCTTGGCCGTGCGTGCTTGCGGGTCGGCGCCCGCCGCGAGCAGGGCCTTCACGCCATCGAGCCAGCCTCCAAAGGGCACGACCACGCAGTGAAGCGGCGTGTATCCGTGCGCGTTGCGCGCCTCCACATCCGCGCCCGCGCGAATCGCCGAGACGAGCGCTGCGAGGTCGCAAGCATCGATGGCTGCGTGAAGCGATTCCGTCTCGCGATGACTCATGACGCGAGGTTCGCGCAGCCTCCCTAGCGTCCGCAACGCTCTCGCAGCGCCAACAGCCCCTCGCGAAGATGCGCCTCATGCGTCGCGCGCAGCGTCGCGTAGCGGTCGGGCGTGATGCCTTGTGCGTGGAGGATGCGGAGCAGCAGCGTGATCGCATCGGCCATGCGTGCGAGGCGCGTGGCGCTCGGGGCGTCGAGCTCTTCGAGAATCGCGAAGGCATCGCAGAGGGTGGCAACGTGCTCGGCGTCTTCATCGAGCGCGGTCGGAGGCGCGCCTGTGTCGACGTGCGGGAAGTAGTGATCGAAGCGCGCTTCGACCGCGCGCGTGTCTCGGTGGCTCGCATCGATGCGCGCCTGCGTTGCGGCATCCATGTCTGCGCGCGCGAAGCCCGCATCGAACCAGGCCTCCTCAAGCGACTCATCCTCGGAGGGCACGTGTGTCTCTGCGAGCGCCTCCACCGCATCCCAAGCAGGCGCCTCCTCGGAGGGTGCGAATGCGGGCTGCGCCGCGCCTTGCTCGTGCTCCCAGACCTCAAGCTCTTCATCCGAGACGTGATGATAGAAAACGCGCGCGCCCTTGTTCTGCTGGGCGACGGCGAGCTCGCGCAGGCCCCGTCCTTCTTTGCCGAGGGCAATGATCGAGAGCCGCGTGGGGATGCCGAGTTGGCCGCGCACATCGAGAATGGCGTCTGTGTTGAAGACGGCTTCTCCATCGCTGACGAGGACAATCTGTGCGCTCGAGAGCGCGATGTCGTCACCCCGCGCCGCGTGGATCGACTTGAACGCATCGATGATCGCGCCCTCGATGTCGGTGCCGCCCGAGCGCTCTTGGCCCACAAGGTCGTCGATTGCGGCGAGCGCATCCTCGATGGTCTTGATGCGTCGCGTGGGCTCGCTCGTGGTGTGAAAGAAGCGGTAGTAGAGGAGCTGCCTGACGCGTCCGCCTGGGCGAGAGAGTCGCTCCACCAACGCACTCAGCTCGGCGAGCAAGACGCCATCACGCATGCGCGCACGTGCGCCGTGCATCGAGGTCGAGCCGTCGAGCAAGAAGAGCCGCACCTCCGCACTGCTGCCTGCGCGCGTGGCATCGACGCGCTGTGCGCGGGTGTAGTGGCGCGTGAGCAATTCGCCCGAGGCGAACTGGTGAATCACGCGCCGCGGGTCATCGAGAATCGACGCGGGGATCTCATCCACCCGCACCGCAGCATGAAGACGCATCGACTGCGTTGGAAAGCGCACCTCCTCCGCGCGCACATCGTCGACAGGGAAGCGCGCATCGCTCAGGCCTCCGCCAAGCTCGAAGGCGCCATCGCACGCGAGCGCCATGCGGCCCGTCGCACGCGCGCCTCCCTCCGCGAGAAAGTCACGTCGCTTGCGCAGCTGCATCGCGCGGCCTGGGCCTGCCGCATCGAGCGCAGAGCGTGTGCTCTGACGCGCGCGCTCGTAGGCCTGCGTGAGCCTGTCTTGAACGAGGCTTGGAAGCGGGAGCGCCGTGTCGGCTTGCGTGTGTGCGCCAAGCGAAGGCGCGCCTTTGCATGCGAGGTAGGCCCTCGTGGCAAGGGCTGTGATTGCAGTGCGATGTCGCGCGCGGAGGGCAGAGCGCAGCTGAGGATCAAGGCCGAGTGTCGGCGTGATCCCCGCGCCTTCGATGCGTCGAAGCTGGAGCATCTCGCCCGCGATGACATGCCGAAGGCGGTGCTCTGAAGCGCCCTCTTGCGCGAGGAGAATGCGGCGCGCGGCTTCGAGGAGATGACGCCTGCGCGCGAGGTGCTCGCTCTCTCTCGCGGCCTCATCCAAGAGCGCGCGCACAAAGCGCGAGGTGCGTGTCTCGACCGGACGCTCAAAGAGAAAGCGTCGCCCAAGTCCCTGCGTGAGCTGGGCAAACGCGTGCGGGCTCGACCTCCGCTGCGCCACCTGATGCACCCAGGCGAGGGTGCGCGCGAGCCAGGCGAGCTCATGCGGCGGAGGGTCTTGGTCGAGCACGACGCGATGCTCGGCGCGCGACACGTTCTCTTCGAGTTCCTCAAGCAGCGCTGGAAGGTGCGCTGTGAACGCCTCCAGCGAGGGCTCGGCGAGTGCGGCGAACACATCGAGGCTTGAGGTCACAAAGCCCTCCGAGACGCCCGAGACATGCAGCTGCATTCGCTTCCACCAGGGGCACGCGCGACGCACCTCAAGCGGGCGAAGCCACATCGTCTCTACGCGTGCGCGCAGCGATGCGAGCGTGTCGAGGTCGCTCATCACGCGCGGCTCAATGCCTCATTCCACGCCGCATCATTGGCCTTGGTGCGGTAGGCCGATTGAAGCGCTTCGAGGGCGTTGCTCAGCGCATGAATGCGCGCCTCCATCGCCGCCGCCTCCTTCAGCGCATCGGGCAGAAGCTCAGCGAGCAACTGCGCCTCAAGCGAGCAACGCAAGAGCGCAGACTCCTCAAAGGCCACCTGCATCAGCGCTTCGAGTTCACAACCCTCCGCGAGCCAGCGCTCCAAGAACGCGACGTTCTCCTCCAGTGCTGCGAGGTCGGTGCGCACGATGACGCTCCGCTCGCCCTCGTGAAGCGTGGCCAAGAGGGTACGCGCGACCGCCACCGCGCCACGCGGCTCCTGCGCAGAGCGCGCCTCGAGAACGAGGGCAACCTCGGAGAGCACAAGCGCGAGGGAGGCGCGCTCCGAGGCCTGTCGAAGCGCCCGGTAGTGCTCGAGGCTTGGCTCGGTCGCCACGGAGGTGCGCGCTGTCTCGCGACCGAGCAAGCGCTGCGCGATCCAGTGAAGCTGCTCCTCCTTCGAGACGGCCTCACGCACATCGAGCGCATCGAGGTCGCGCATCACTGCGCGTGTGAGCGCGACAGCATCGCCTCGCTTCTGGATCGGCGCGGTGCGAACCATCTCGCCTATCAGCGGTGCGAGTCGCTTCTTCAAGACACGCAGGCGGAGCCGCTCCGGCGAGGCAGACGGGGCCAAGCGCGCAAACGTGTCCTCATAGTATTGAAATATGGGCTGCATGCCGCTCAGGGCCGTCAGGAGCGACTGAAGGTCTCCGCCGCGAACGCCCTGCGCGAGTGTCGCCGCGCGCGCATCGAGGGCTTGGTGCACACGCTCTTCCAGACGTCGAAACGCGACCGACCAGCGATCCATGTAGCCACCTGGGTCGTGAATGTCGGCGCCCTCGGCGAGCAGCGCCTCGCGCAGATTCACCGCCGCTTGAAAGGCCTTCACCCAGGCATCGGGGTCGCTCTGTTCTTCGGTCGCCCAGCGCCCATACGCCGCATGCGAGGTGAGTGCGCCGAGCGTGCGTGAGCGCATCTCACGTGTCACGGGGAGCAGTGTCGGGTCGGCCTTCTCCATCGCGCGCGAGCGCACCAAGAGTGCTTCCACGGGCTTGAGTTGATGACCATCGAGGTCCATCGCATCGATCGCAAGCTCGACTTCCTTCGGGGCGGGCGCAGCCACCACGGGTGTTGGCTCGGAGGCTTCTTTCGATTCCACAATCGGCGTATCGACGAGCGGCCCGAGCTTCGCTGCGACCTCGGCAAGGCTCTGATCAAAGAGCTCTTGCTCGGCCTTCATGATGAGCAACTGCCGACGCTCACGCGGCTCGTGCTCCTGCGCAAGCAAGCCCTCGAGTTGCGCTGGCTCAGGGCCGACGACCATCAACGCGAGACGAAGCAATTCGAGGTCAGAGGCCTCTGCGACGAGCGCGCGCTCCGGGCGTCGTGTGGCCTTGTCGAAGACGCAGATGACCTTGAGCAGCTTCGCGAGTCGCACGGCGGTGCGCACCGAGATGTAGCGGGTCGAGAGAAAGCTCGGGTCCGAGCGCTCGACCACACCCGTACGCGCCTCGAAGGCACGTACAAGCGCGACGACACGCGCGCAGAGCGCCGGTGAAACCTGCACTTCATCGATCATCCCCTGAAGCACATCGACGTCTTGAATCGTCAGCCTCTGCTGCGGGCCACGGCTTGCCGTGATCGAGGCCTCCATCACGCGCTGGAGGTTCTCTGGTGCTGCAAACGAGCGCGGCACGAAGCTCACGAAGGCGATGCGATCGATGAACGCGAGCAGCGTGTGGCGGTTCTCTTCGAGCGCCTCGGTGAGGTAGCGATTCGTCGTCATCACGGCGCACTCGATGACGCCGCGCGTGATGCGCTGGCCCTGCTTCAGCTCGCGCTCTTCGAGCAAGTTGAGCGTCGCGCGCAAGAGCATGTCGCGGCCATCGAGCACCTCATCGAGGAAGGCATGCACCGAGCCCAGGATGCCGTCTTGTGTGAAGTGCTCGGTGCGGCCCGAGTCCATGAGCGTGCGGAAGTCGACGGGCCCGATGAGCTCGGTCTGCACGGTGCTCTCGGTGAGCTGCTTGGCAAAGAGACTCGGCTTGTTCGTCTCCGCATCAACGATGCGCGCGAGCACAAGGGAGGCGAGGCGACTCTTCCCTGTGCCAGGCGGCCCCGTCATGAGCACGTGCTCACGTGCCAAGAGGCCGAGCGCAATCTGCCGAAGCGGGTCGCGACGCTCGACGAAGATGCCCTCGAGCTCCTCAAAGAAATGCGCGAAATGACTCAACGCTGCGGAACGACGTGCATCGGAATCAGCCATCGCGCGCATCGTACACGGCCCCTCAGCTCTGGATGCGCTCCTTCATGAAGGCCGTATAGGCATCCTTCATCGGCAAGTCCTCATCGACCTTGATGCGCCGACGCGTCGTCACCACGCGCGCATTCGTCTTCGGGTTGAAGCCTTCCTTCTCATACGACTCCCAAAAGAGCCCGGTGCCGCGGCGCTGCCACGAGGGAAGCTTCTTGAAGTTGATGCCGTGCGCGAAGAGCAGCTCGTGCTTCTCGGAGAGCGTCTTCTTCTCAAGCGCCTTGGTCGCGTCGCGCACGCTCTTCCCAGCCTTGCGAAGCGTCCAATAGCAAGTCGTGTTGAGCGCACAGCGGCCCGCGTCTTCTTGCCTCCATCGGAAGTAGTCCACGACATCCTGCTCGCGTGACCCAACCCAGACGCGCCCATCGAACTCGACCGGCTCGCCGATCTGAATCGCGACCGTGCTTGCGGCACGCGCAGCGCTGATCGAGACGAGCTTCTCCACCTCGCGATCGAAGAGCGCACTGCTCTGCGGGAGCAGCACCGAGATCTCATCGCTCTCGGTGTAGACGTAGGCCGCGTGCAGGCTCTCCAAGAGCCCCTGCGCCGCTGCGACCATGAACCCATGGAACTTCGCGTCGAAGGGCTTCTCGACGAGGCGCTCGGTGAGCTTCGAGAAGGAGCGGCCGTCCACGCGCAGCACGATGTGCGCGCCCGGAGGAACACGGAGTGCGTGGTAGGCCTCGCCTGCGCGCATGCGCTCGTCGAGTGAATCAAACTTCATGGGGCTGCTCCTTCACGCTGCGATTGTCGATGGGTCCAGATACGAAATAGACAGTATGAAAACCCTCCGCGTGGGTGGGCGCTCGCAACTTCTTCGCCGTTGCCTTGAGGCCCACGTCAGGCACACGCGCATCGTCCTCGCGCAGAGCATTTCGCTCCATGCATGCGTCGAAGGTGGACTCGAAGAAGTAGGCGAT
>JBILQT010000270.1:0-9525 GCA_044373065.1 Sandaracinaceae bacterium | reverse complement strand
CGCGCGGAGCTCCTTCTGCTCCGCGGAGGGGATGTCGAGTGCGCCCGTCAACGCCTCGTCGACCAGACCTTGTGCGGCTTGAAGTGCCTTGCCGTAGACGCGCTCACCGGCCGCGAGGAGGACGTCTTCCATCGTCCCCGAAACGCCTCCTCCGGGCACCACGTAGATGCCGCAATCTGCGCTGCCGTTGGCGCCGACGACCACCTCGCCATGCGCCCCGGGCGCGAGTTTCATGCGCTGCAATTCGGCAGACGCTTTCTGGAGGCTGGCCGTGGGCGCTTGGTCCGCATCCACAAGCACACCGACAGCATCGACGGGCTTACGCAGGAGTTGAAGCGAGTCGCCGAGCTGCGCGGGCCATCCGCTCCCTGCGCCGAAGAGGATCGCGACCGTGGCGCGCTCACTCGAATAGAACGCGGGAACTGGGTGCCTGGCGACCAGATCCTTGACCGGGAAGCTCCTTGGAACGAGGTCTCCCCAGCTTGTGTCGGCAAGCCCGTCCAGGTCGCGCACACGGGAGAGTTGGGCATGTCGCAACAGACGCCCAAGCACGGCTTCGTCGTGCGGGCCCTCCACGCACAAGAGCACGTGCCTTCTCATCGAACGTCCAATCCACGCTCGTGGATGAGCCGTCGCAGTTGCGCCTCACCGAATCGCGTCGCGGTGGTCGCCTCGCCCTCGCGCTGAAGGCGAAAGCAGACGGTGTCTTCCTCAGGGCTTGTGTCCGCGTCGAGCATTGCGCTCAGCGCTTCCAGGCTGTGCGTGGTCGCGAAGAGCTGCACGTCGTAGGTGCGGCATGCGTTCCAGAGCCAGGGGTAGACGCGCCGAAGCATGGAGACGTGAAGCCCCGTCTCGATCTCATCGATGAGCAAGAGGCCACCGGCCGCACGCGGAACAGCCAGCGCCATCGTGAGCGCGCGACGAATGCCATCTCCGAAGGCGCTCACCGGAAGCCAGCCCGCGTCGCGGTCGCGCAGGACAACGCTTGGCTCCCGCTGCGTGTGAACCAGGCGAACATCGGAGATGCGCGGCTCAAGCTCTCGCAGGAGCGACATGACCTTGGTCTCCTCGTCGGCGAGGGTGGCCTCGGAGAGCCCGGTGCTGACGGAGCGCAGCCAGTGGTCGTAGGGCGTGACAATCCGGACGGGCACCCTCTCGCGCTCGCGACGAGAGCGCAGCGCCTCGCCCTCCCAGACGGTGAACGTTTGCGTCAGTTCGCGCGGAACGTCGGGGAGGGCAAGTTGGCTCTCGTGCTCTCGCTCGGCCACGGCCACGGTGACCTCCAGGCCGTCACGCTCTTCCTCTGTCGGCCCCTCGTCCTGCTCGCGCCGCCAGGACGGTGCAGCGCGTAGCTCGCGAAGCACGCGCACCGACGCAGCGATGCGCTCCCACGGCGCGGCTCCCGTCATCTCAAGGACGATGGGCCCCGGCTGCTCTCCGCGCGATGGGAAGAGCACGCGGAGTCGGTCCACCGTCGAGCTTTCGAGGGACGCGAGCGGGGAAGGTTCCCGTCGATTGGCCGCACGGCTCCACGTCAATGGGTTCTGCGGGTCACCCGCGAGCGCGATGGCCTCAAGGACGGTCGTCTTTCCAGAGTTGGTGCCTCCGACCAGCAGGTTCACTCTGCCGAGTGCTTCCAACTTGATGTCGCGAAGCCCCCGCAGCGACACCACGTGGAGGGAATCGATCTGGTAGACGGAAGACATGCGCGATGCTCGCATGCGGATGGGTGCGCGCCCACTTCTCGACCAGCCGCCCACACAAGGAAAGCCATGCCCCGCATCGACGAACTCCTGGCACACCTCACTCCCAACGTCCTCGCCAAGCTGGAGGAAGCCCGCGTCGCAAAGGACATGATGGCGACGCTCGCTGCGACCGATGCGGCGGGCATTGCGCGTCGAAGCACGGCGGGCGGGAGCGTCCCTGTCTTTCCGCTCTCGAGTGAGCTCACGGCGGAGCAAGCCGCGCTTGCCGAGATCATCGCGCTGGAGGGGTTGCCCTGCGCGCTCGCGGTGATGCCTACGCCCTTCGGGGCGCAGCAGGGCGTGGCCGAGGGGATGCTGCGCTGGCTCGGCCGCGCTGCCCCTTCCGCGACGGAGCACGAGGTGGAGCATCTGGGGCGCACAGTTCCGCTCTGGCGCGCGATGCAGGAGGTCGCGCAAGACCGTGCAAGTAAGTACGCCTCATGGAGGGCGCTGCTTGGACAACTTCCTGCCGATGCGCGCCTGGAAGCGCTCGCTTCGCTCTGTACGAGCGAGTCGATCTACGCGCTCCATGCCGGGTCTGAGCTGGCCTGGGAGATTGCTGCGGCGATGCCGGATGGAGAGGGCACCGCGTGGGCGCGTCGTGTGCTCGATGCGTTCGACCCAGACGAGGAGCCTGAGCTGCCGCAGTGGCTCGCGTTCCTCACGATGGTGCGCGCGAACGAGACGCTCGATGCGGCGTGGGATGCGTCCTTGCCCATCGCGATGGGGACCACGACGGAGGTCGGTGTGCTGTGTGCGGCCGCGCTTCCGGAGGCGCGCCGAGAGGCTGCGGTGATGGCGCGGCTCAAGGACACCTACGCGCACAACGCCATCCAACATGCGCTCGCGCTCGCCGAGCGATTTGACATTGCTGCGCTCGCCCGCTTCGTGATCGAGAAGAGCGAGCGAAGCGCGCCGCACAATCGAACGCGTGAGCGCGCAATGCTTGTGGCGATAGGCGAGCGGCATCCGAACATCGCAGCTGTGGTGGCGGAGCTTCTGAGCCCAGCGCCTGAGAGCGCGCCGAAGAAGACGGGCCCAGGCCTGCACCTCACGAACTACCGCAGGCCCTTTGCGGGCACGCTCGACACCACACCGCCCGCACTGCGCGCGCAGCTTGAAGCGCTCATCGCGAGCGACCTCGATGCAGAAGCGCATGCGCTCGACGCGTTCTTCGGAGATGCGCTCGATGAGGAGAACGCGCCGATGAAGGCGCTTGAGCTTCTCGATGTGGTCAACGCAGAGACGGGCGCGGTCGAGGCGAACCTCTTTCTCTATCCGTACGGCGATGGCGCGCTCGTGCATGCGGGCACCGTGAACATGATCGCCAGCATCGTGCAGCACGCCATCAGCCCGCACCCCAGCGCGAGCAAGCCGTGGATGGACGACTTCGCGCGGGCCTGGAGGACCGAGGCCAAGACGATCGGCGTCAAGGACCCGGGCCACTTCGACATCGGCTGAGGTCGGAGCGCCGCACCGCATGCGCGGTTTACCGGCGCTGACATCGCCTCTGTTAACTTGGCGCGATGAAGTCCGGACGCCTTCTTCCCCTCATTGCGCTCGCAATGAGTGCGTGCGGTCGGCTTCGTTATGAGCCGCGCGAGGCGGGTGCGAGGGATGCGTCCACCGATGCAGGATTGCCCGAGAGCACGTGCGGGGGAACGTGCTTGCAGCCCTCGACGCCCGTCTCGGCTTTTGGGACCTCGCCCTTGCTCAGTGATGTGGGCAATCCGCTCTCGCTCGCGAGCGATGGCAGAACGCTCTTTGGTGCCCTCACGGAAGGCGCAGCGGCGCCCTTCGCGCTCCATCTCATTGCCTTCGGCGCGGCGGGTGAGCGCGCCTTCGATGTGCCTCTCGATCTCTCCGTCTCGGCCAACGATCACGCGCTCGCAGTGCTGCCCTCAGGGCTCGCGGTGGGCTACGTGCGCACGACGGGCACGGCCACGATCGAGACGCGTCTTGGGCTGCGCTCCGCGACCACGGGCGCGATGCTCGAGAGCGTGGCGATCGACACGCGAACCTCGGCCATTCGCGGGCTCTTCGCGGGCACCGATGGCCTCGGTGTCACCTGGCTTCGCGGCACGGTGGGTGCGCCCACCGCCTCGTTTTTTCTGTTGCGCGACAACGCGCTGATGCCCATCGGGATGACGACCACGCTCCCCGTCGACGTCATCCCAAGCTCGGTCGCGCAGGTGGGCACGCAGTGGTTCGTCGGCGCCGCGGGCATGACCACGATGCAGGCCCGCGTGATTCGCGTGAGCGACGGGCTCACGACGGAGTTGCCCGCCTGGCCCGCGGCCTGCGGACGCAGTGCGGGCGCCGTGATCACACCGGGCTGTAGCGGTGCACTTGTCTGTTGGCGCGACACAGCCACGTGCGGCCTCACGTCTCAAGTGGTCGATCGCTGCGCGCTCCTCACTGAGTCTGGCGAGCTCGGCGGGCCCGTCGTTCTCCATGGCGGCGCACATCCTGGGCAGGCCGATGTCTACGGCCTCGATGTGACGTGGACGGGCTCCGAGTTCTGGGTTCACAGCGAGTTCGCCGATGGGGAGGGCTTCGCTGTCTTCGATCGCTTTGGCGCGCGACAGATGGAGTCGATGGATGGGTCCTCGATGAGCCTAGGCGCCAAGGGCGATGTCGCATGGGCCAACGGCTGCGCGGTGGCCCTCACAAACAGAGGCGGCCTTCGCGCACGACGTGCCTGCGCAAGGATGTGCCCGTGAGAGGCCGCGCCTCGCCATGATCTCCCTCGCGCGCACGGCCTCTGTCGCAGCCTGCGTGGCTGTGCTCGCCGCAACGCCGCGCGCGTGGGCTGACGACACGGTGCGCCTTCCCTCGGATGCGGAAGGCGTACGCGCGGAGCTCACGCTTGCCTCTCCAGAGGGGTGTTTTGATCACGCGCAGCTTCGTGCAGAGGTTGAGTCCTTGCTCGGTCGCGCCCCTTTCGTCGCGGAGCAAGGAGACCTTCGCGTGCACATCGCGATCACCTCCGAGGGCGAGGTCTTCACCTCACGCATTCAAGTCGCGATGCCCTACGGCGAGGTGCTTGGCGAGCGCGTCGTGGAGACCAGGGCAGGCTCATGCGAGGGCGTGCTCTCCGCGCTGAGCCTCGTCGTGGCGATGCTTGTCGATGTGCCGCGGCATGACGTGGAGGCACGCGCGCAATCGCATCGCGACGCGCTCGCATTTCACGTGTCGGCAGGCGCGGGCATCACGCGCGGCTGGGTGCCTGGCGAGGTGAATGCGCTCGTGGATTTGCGCGGAGGCGTGAGCTCGGGCCCCTTCGCCTTCGAGCTGCTCGCGTTGCTCATCCCCGAGGGTGTCGCCTCACTGGACTACGCGCGTGCGCGCCTCTGGAGCGGGGTGGTTGGCGGCGCGCTCTGTGGCTTTCCGCTCATCGTCGATTCGCTTCGGTTGGGGGTGTGCGGCGAGCTCACGGGCGGATGGATTGCAGCCGCGGGCGAGGGACTCGAGGAGGTTCAGTCGGCCCTTGTGCCCCAGGGCACCCTCGGCCTTGGGCTGCGTGCGCGCTGGGCATTTGCGCCACCCCTCGCGGTGCGTCTCGAGCTCGGCGTGCGCTCCACCTTCGCGCAGCATCGCTTTCGCCTCGCGCTCGATGCGAGCGACTACGAGACCGTTTTTGAGCCCGCGTCCTTCATGCCTTACATCGCACTCTCACTCGATCTCGAGGCGCGTTGAGCGAGCTTGGGAATTCACCGGGCGAGCGGGAGAGAACAGAGGACGTGCTCATGTCTTCGCCCACGCTTGCCGCGCCGCTCCTGCTTGATGTCGCAGAGATCGTGCGTGCGCATGCGCCCTACGTGGTGCGCACGCTTCGGCATATGGGCGTGAATGCGCGTGACCTCGACGATGTCACGCAGGAGGTCTTTCTCGTCGTGCATCGCAAGCGTGACCGCTGGGATGCCGCGCAAGGCTCGCTGCGCAACTGGATCTACGGCATCTGCCTTCATCACGTGATGCACTACCGGCGCAGCCACGCGCGCCATCCCGAAGTGCCAACGCCCGATGTGGCGGTGAACCAAGAAGCGCGCGGTGTTCGTGCTCTTTGAGATCGAAGGGCTCTCGATGCTCGAGGTGGTGAGCATCGTTCAATGCCCACTCAAGACAGGCTATTCGCGGCTTCACGCCGCACGCACGATTGTCCAATCCGCGCATACGACGGCGAAGGAACGAGGGTGGCTATGAGCGACGAGATTGGCGAGACAGACCCGCCGCGCTTGGCAGAGATGGCCAGCACGGATTCGTCCCTGCGCGCACTGCTCGGTCAGATGCAGAGCGATGTGCCGAGCGCGGCCGAGGTGGATGCGCTGGCGATGCGCACCAAGCACGCGCGGCGCGCGAACCTGCGCACCAAGGGGACGCTCGCAGGCGGCGCAGTCCTTGTCTTGCTTGGCGCATCCCTCTTCGCATCGAGGCCGCATCCGACGCCCACGCCTGTGGTTGCAGCGGCGAACCCGCAGCGCGTTGCGCTGGCTCCGGCGCCACCCCAAGAGGAGGCGCCACCGCCATCGGCGCTTGTGGTCGAGGCTGCAGCGGATCAAGCCGCGGAGGCGCCGCGCACGCAGCCACCGCGACCGCGCATTGCGCGTCCCGTCGTGGCGCAGAGGCCAGTGGACGAGCCTGCGGTTGCTGCCCAGGCGCCCGCCGTCGAAGCCGCCGTGCTGGATGAAGTCGCGCTGCTCGCCGCCGCACGCCGAGCGCTTCGCAGCAACCCAACCCACGCGCTTGCGCTGGTGCATGAGCACGCCGAGCGCTTCCCAAGCAGCGCCTTCGCCGAAGAACGCGCCGTGCTGCGCATCGATGGCTTGGTGGCCACGGGCGCGGTGGAGACAGCGCGCTCCGAGCGCACGCGCTTCGCACAGCGCTGGCCGCAGTCGGTGCATCAGCGCCACCTCGATGAACTTTTGTCGCGATGAACCGCGCAGGTTTGGGAATCGCAGAAGGCAGCGGGAGAGAACGAACATGACGCGCTCACTTGCTCTCTCCCTCACGATGCTCGCCCTCGGTGGCGTGACCCTCTCCGCCTGCGCAAACGATGTGAACCTCGGGCGTGGCCAAGACGCCGGCCGCGATGGCGGCACGTTTCGCCCGCGCACCGATGAGTGCGGCAACGGTATCGACGACGACCGCAATGGACGCATCGATGATGGCTGTGTCTGCGGCACGGGCGATGTGCAGTCGTGCTTCTCGGGCGACTACCCGAGCCATGGTGTCGGCGCATGCCGCGATGGAAGCCAGACCTGTGCAGTTCAGGAGTTCGGCGATTGGGGCATGTTCGACTGCGTCGGCGAGACGCTCCCCGCACCGGAGATTTGCGACGACATCGACAACGACTGCGATGGCGTGACCGACGAGGGGTGCCCATGTGCCGTGGGTGCAACGCGCGCATGCAGCGATGAATTCGCCGTCGCGCCGTGCATGCCCGGAACGCAGACTTGTCGCGGTGGAACCTGGAGCCTCTGCGAGGGCGCCGTCGGCCCGAGCGCGGACATTTGCGAAGACGCGATCGACAACGACTGCGACGGGAACACCAACGAGGGCTGCGATTGCGTGTCGAGCCCAGAGCAATGCGCCAACCGCATCGATGACGACTGCGACGGCGAAGTCGATGAGGTGACGTGCGCGCCATTCCCCGATGCAGGCATGTCGACGCCGGACGCGGGTGTGGATGGCGGCTTCATCGCACCGACCTGCACGCCAACGCTCACGCGCATCGCATCGCTCCCAGGCCAGTGGCTGAACTGGATGGCGTTCTCGGGGCCGACGCTCTACGCGTCCGTTGTGCGCACGGGTGGAGGTGGCGCGGGCGACATCGTCCGTGTGGCCTTGCCCTCTGGCGCAACGACGTCGCTTGTGAGTTCGCCCTTCATTGCATCCTTCGCGCTCGCCGACGGTGTTCTTTGTTTCAGCAGCACGGACGGTGTGCATTGCGGCCCGCCAGATGGCCCCCACACGGTGCTCGCGTTGCCTTCAGGCGCGACCGCACTTCCGAGCGCAGTCGCCGTCTCGGGCTCCGATGTCTACTGGTTCGCGACCTTCGGGACGCGCATCGCCCTCTTGCGCACGACCTCAGGCACGACGACGGAACTCTGGCGCGAGACAGATACGGAGCGTGTTTTTGCGATGCGCCAAATCGTTGCCGACGCAACGGGCGTCAACGTCGTCCTCTCCGATGTGAACTTCGTTGGGTACACGAATTCGCTCGGCGGCGAGAATGGATCGACAGGGGCCTTCAGTGTCGACGGAACCCACGAGCACATCACCCACATCGATCGCAGTGGCACACGCACGCGGCTCTGGACGACGGGAACTCTCCCCGTACCCGCACGCGCACCGACCGACCCGAACCCCTATTGGCAGCATGTTGCGAGCACGATGGGCGCATCCCTTCATCGCGGCGCGCTCGTGTGGACGGAAGGCGTTGAATCCTGGGGCATCGCTTCCGAGCTCGGCGCACCCGTGCCGAACGGATACAACCCCTACCACGTCCGCATGCGTCCTTTGGATGGTTCCATGCCCATGCAGACGTTGGTCGATGACATGAGCGTCCCGCGCCGCACCACGTGGTGGGCACACCAGACAGACGCCTACGTCTACACGATGTCGCAGACCCGCGTGCCCGACGGCGCGACCTCGCAGCTTGAGCGCGTGCGACGCACGGGTGGCCCCTCGGAGCTCGTTCAATACGTGCGCGTCGGCGACGACAACCGCATCCCGCTCAACGGCGTCGCGCAGCTCGGAGATTGTCTCTACGTAGCGATTCGCTTGGGCAATACGGACTCAGAGATCCACACGATTCGCGTGGAGTGAGCGCCCAAACGCTCCCTTCAGCCGAGATCGATCTCAATCGCGAGCGGCCACGTGCGCGTGAGCAACATCGGCGCGAGCTGACTCAGAATCGCGTGCGCCTCCTCGATGCCAATGCGCTTGCGCGGGTCTTGTCGAAGCATCGCCCGCAGCGCTTCACCAAGCGGCCGCAGCTCATCGTCCTGCGCGAGCACATCGAGCTGCGCGAGGTCGCCATCGTGCTGCAGATGCTGCGTGAGCACGCCGACATCCGTGTCGGATTGGAAGAGCTCCTCACCAAAGAGCAGCTCGTAGACGAGGCAACCAAACGCGTAGACATCGGTCGCAGCAGGCGAGGGCGTATAGCCCTTCGGTACAAGGCCCCAGACCTCCGGCGCGCCGTAGTTCGCCGTCGCGCAGCCCGGACGCACCTTGCGACCCGCGAGGCCAAAGTCGACGAGCACGGGCCGCTCATGCGCGGGCCCCGAGCCGTCGGGGTCATGCAAAATCACGTTGGCGGGCTTGAGATCGAGATGGCCAACACCCACCGAGTGCATTGCGAGAAGGCCATCGGCGATGCCGAGCATCGTGTTGATTGCGCGCTGCGTATCGAGGCCGTTGGTGTCGATCAAGCGCTGCAGGGTTGGCCCCTCCACGAGCTCCATCACGAGGATGGGCTTGGGCCGCGCGCCTGCATCAAAGGTCACAAGCCGCGCGAGATTCTCATGCGCAGGAATCGCGAGCAGTGCGCCGGCCTCCTCGCGGAAGAGCTCCAAGAATTGATCCTCGGAGAGCGTGCGTGCGGCCGTGCCTCCGTACTCCGGAACCTTGAGCGCAAAGCGCGGCGCAGCCTCATCGGCGCGCTCCTCTGCACGTCGCGCAATGAACACCGAGCCAACGCCACCGGCACCAAGCGCGCGCAGCACATAGAAGCCTCCCAGCATGCGGCTCGGCGGAAGCCACGGCGGAAGCC
>JBILQT010000269.1:0-9560 GCA_044373065.1 Sandaracinaceae bacterium | reverse complement strand
AAGCCGCGCAAGCAGGGAAGACGTCACGTGCGCGGGCGAGGCTGTTATCGTCTCGCGCATGAAACGCGCTCTGTGGGTTGCCATCGTCGTCTCGCTTTCCGCTGGTTGTCCGGAGCCCGCTCCCTCGGAGGATGCGGGGAGCCTCGCCGACGCGGCGCGCGATGGAGGGCCTGGTTGTGCAGACAACGACGCGTGTGATGACGGGCTCTTCTGCAACGGAACCGAGACATGTGTGAGTGGGCTCTGCGTCCGTGGCGCTGTGCCGCGATGCAGTGACGACGTCGCGTGCACCACGGACTTCTGCTCGGAGGAGGCGCGAGGATGCCTCAACCGTGCGCCCGATTCCGATGCGGATGGAGAGACGGATGCGGCATGTGTCGATGCACGTGGCATGGCGCTCGGCACCGACTGCAACGACATGAGCGCGCAGGTCTATTCGGGTGCGCTCGAGGTCTGCGATCGCATGGGGGTCGATGAGGACTGCGACCCGATGACGCGCGGCGGAACCGACGCGGACGGCGATGGCTACGAGGATGCGCAGTGCTGCAACGGGACGATGTGCGGCGACGACTGCAACGATGCCGTGCGCGGCGCCAACCCGATGGCGACGGAGGTCTGCAATGGCATCGACGATGACTGCGACACGCGCGTTGATGAGGGCGTCACGGTGGATGTCTATCGCGATGCGGATGGCGACGGGCGAGGCACTGGCGCGCGGATGACGGCCTGCGCCACGAGTGCGCGATTCTCGGTCTATGGCGATGACTGCAACGATGCGAACGTGCGCGTTCGTCCAGGTCTGCCGGAAGTCTGCGATGGCATCGACAATGACTGCGTGGGCACGGGTGACACGGGGGCCGCTGCGACGAACTGGTACCGCGATGCGGATGGCGACGGCTTTGGCGATGTGACGCAAGCCATCTTCTCCTGTGCACCGCCCAGCGGTGGCGCGTACTCACTCCTGGCGACGGATTGCGACGACACGCGCGCCGCGACCAGCCCCGCGCAGGCCGAGCTCTGCGATGGCACCGACAACGACTGCAATGGCCTCGCAGACTTCGCGATCAGCCCCGGCAACCTTGAGGATGATGACCGCGATGGCGTGGCCGACTCGGCGTGCGCACCGGCCGGACGCGACTGCGACGACCGAGACCCTTCGAGTTCCACGGGCGTTGCTGAGTCGTGTGATGGACGCGATAACGACTGCGACAGCCGCATCGACGAGGCCGTCGCCTCGTATGCCTACTACCGAGACATCGATGGCGATGGATACGGACGCGAGGTCAGCGGCGCGGTGGTCGGGTGCGTCCAACCAAGCGGTTACGTGCGCCTCGGCGGTGACTGCGACGACATGGCGCCCGCAAGGCGCCCCGGCGTCTCGGAGACCTGCAACGGAACGGACGAGGATTGCGATGGTGCGGTCGACGAGACACCCGCCGCCTCGACCTGCACCGTTCGACTTGGCGTCGAGCGGGTATGCGAGCGCGGCATGTGCGTTGAACAGGGCTGCGCAGTGGGCTTCACGGACTGTAACGAGTCGTCTGCCGATGGCTGTGAAACGACCGGCCTCTGCTCCTAATTTCTGACCTCGCGCGGCGACGAATAACGCAATGCGTTGGGCATGTTGCGGGCTGGGTTTGACGGAATCGTGACACACGTGTTTCGGGGTGCGCGCTAGTCCCTCGCCCCATTCGCGGGCGCTGTTTCGTGTGGCAATCCCGCATCGGAAAGACCGCCCTTCAACGTACGAGGAAGCCTTGAGTCGCCAACGTTTCACGCCCATCGCCGTCGTCGGAGTGTCTGCGCTCTTTCCTGGTTCGCTCGAAAAGACAGGTTTTTGGAGGGATATCCTCAACGGGAAGGATCTTCTGAAGGAGATCCCCGAGTCGCATTGGCTGATCAGCGACTACTACGACCCGGACCCGCATGCGCCGGACAAGACGTACGCGAAGCGCGGCGCCTTCCTCGATGACGTTCCCTTTGATCCGATGGCCTGGGGCCTTCCGCCGTCGATCATTCCGCAGACGGACACGACGCAGATTCTTGGCCTCATCGTAGCCAAGCAGGTGCTCGAAGACGCAGCGCGCGAGCAGTTCAACACGATGGACCGCAGCCGCATCAGCTGCATTCTCGGTGTGACCTCGGGACAAGAGTTGATGGGCTCGATGGTCTCGCGTCTCCAGCGCCCCGTCTGGGTGAAGGCGCTGCGCGAGTCGGGCTTGCCGGAGAGCGAAGTGCAGGCGGCCTGCGCACGCATCAGCGCGAACTACACGAAGTGGGAAGAGGCAGCTTTCCCGGGCCTTTTGGGCAACGTCGTCGCCGGACGCATCGCCAATCGCCTCGACCTTGGCGGCACCAACTGCGTGACGGATGCGGCGTGCGCATCGACGTTTGCGGCGCTTCAGATGGCCGTCAACGAGCTCGCGCTGGGCCAGTCGGATCTCGTCATCGCAGGCGGCTGCGACACGATGAACGACATCTTCATGTACACGTGCTTCTCGAAGACGCCTGCGCTCTCGCCGACCGGCGATTGCAGGCCCTTCAGCGACAAGGCCGACGGCACGATCCTGGGCGAGGGCCTCGGCATGGTGGCGCTCAAGCGTCTCTCCGATGCTGAAGCCGCAGGCGACCGCATCTACGCCGTGATTCGCGGCATGGGTGCAAGCTCGGATGGCAAGGCGCTCAGCGTCTACGCGCCGCTCTCCAAGGGCCAGGCGAAGGCCGTCGACCGTTGCTACGAGACGGCAGGCTACGGGCCGGACACCGTCGAACTCATCGAGGCACACGGCACGGGCACCAAGGCTGGCGACGCAGCCGAGTTCGAAGGGCTCAAGCTCGCGTTTGCGGAGGCACGCGACAAGCGTGTTCAAGAGGGCAAGTCGGCGCGCTGGGTCGCGCTTGGAAGCGTGAAGAGCCAGATCGGCCACACCAAGAGCGCAGCCGGCGCGGCAAGCCTCGTGAAGACTGTGCTCGCGCTTCATCACAAGGTGCTTCCGCCGACGATCAAGATCGATCAGCCGAACCCGAAGCTCGACATCGAGAACACGCCCTTCTACTTGAACACCGAGGCGCGGCCCTGGGTGAAGACAGGCGATCATCCGCGTCGCGCAGGCGTCTCCTCGTTCGGCTTCGGCGGCACGAATTTCCACGTGGCCGTGGAGGAATACGTCGGCCCCGCAGAGCGCGCGTTCAAGCAGATGACGGCGCCGACGGAGCTTGTGACGCTCGGCGGTGAGTCGCGTGCAGCCGTTGCGAAGAGCGCGCGTGAGCTTGCGATGAACGTCGAGAAGTCGGTCGCAGAGGGCCGCGTCGGGTTGTTGCACTTCCTCGCGAAGGACTCACACGGCAAGGACCTCGCAGTCTCGAATGCGCGTCTTGCGATCGTGGCGGAGAATGAGCGCGACTTCATCGAGAAGCTCCGCGCCGCCGCCGACAAGCTGGAGAAGGAGACCGGCACGCTCGCGGTCACCTCAGGCATCTACTTTGACGAAGGCGCTGTCGACGGCACGGTTGCATGTCTCTTCCCAGGCCAGGGTTCGCAGTACGTCGGCATGGGTCGCGACCTTGCGATGACGCACGATGTGGCGCGTTCCGCATGGGACCTCGCGGCGAGCATTGAGATGGAGCCGGGCACGCGCCTCGATGAGGTCGTGTATCCGATCCGCGTGTTCACCAAGGAGGCTGAGGCTGCACAGCAGGCGCGCATGACGGCAACCGAGTGGGCGCAGCCGGGCCTGGGTGCCACGAGCCTTGCGACGTACCGCTTGCTGCAGAAGGCAGGCCTTCGCGCGAGCGTGCTCGGCGGTCACAGCTTCGGCGAAGTGATGGCGCTTCATGCCGCAGGCGCGGTGAGTGCAGACGACGCGCTTCGCATCGCACGCAAGCGCGGTGAGTTGATGCGGGATGCGGCCAAGACGACGGAAGGCGCGATGTGCGCCGTCGTTGCGACACGCGAGAAGGTCGAAGCGCTTGTGAAGGAGCGCGGCCTCGATGTCGTGCTCGCCAATCACAATGCGCCAGAGCAGGTCGTCCTCTCGGGCTCGAAGGCTGCGATCACGAACGCGGAAGCGGCATGCAAAGCGGCCGGTCTGACGGCGAAGCGCCTCGATGTGGCGACGGCGTTCCACTCGCCGATCGTGAGTGGCGCGGTGGCTCCCTTCGCAGCCTTCCTTGAAGGCATCTCGTTTGCGGAAGCAAGCGTGCCCGTCATCGCGAACGCGACGGCGAATGAGTATCCGCGGGATCGCGCGGCCGCCAAGGAGCAGCTTGCGACGCAGCTTGGCTCGCCCGTGCGCTTCGTCGAAAACGTGGAGCGCATGTACGAGATGGGCGTGCGCACCTTCGTCGAAGTGGGCCCGAGCAATGTGCTCACGGGTCTTGTCGGAAAGGTGCTCAAGGGCCGCGCGCACCGTGCGATTGCGACCGACAAGAAGGGCACAAACGGGGAGACCTCGCTTCATCACGCGCTCGCGCGTCTTGCGGTGGCTGGCGTCTCGCTGAAGCTCGCGCAGGTCTGGTCGGCGTTTGAGCCGGCGGCGGATCCGCGCCTTGTCGCGAAGCCGAAGATGATCCTTCAGATCAACGGCTCGAACTACAACAAGCCCTATCCGCCCAAGGGTGGAACGGCTGCGCTTCCAAAGCCGAATCCAGAGCGCACGGCTGCTCCTACGCTGCCTGCAGCGGTCGTCGCCAAGGCGGCCCCAATGCCAGCGCCAGAGGCGCCGAAGGCCGCTCCAGTCGCGAAAGCCATCGCTCCCGTTCAACCTGTTGCTCCCGTTCAACCGACTGCCGCTCAGCCGCCCGCTCACCAGTCCTCAGCACCCCGCAGGAATGCCATGACCGACAACGCAAATCGTCCCGCCCAGACCTCCTCCGCGTGGCTCAGCGCGTACACCGAAGCACAGCGTCAGACCGCCGAGACGCATGCCGCGTTCGCGAAGTCGATGGCCGATGCGCATGCCGCGTTCCTTCGCTCGGCCGAGGCGAGCTTCCAGTCGCTCGCGCGTCTCGCAGGAGCGCCCGTCGACAGCACCGTCTCGTATGCGCCCGCGCCTGTGCTCGCGGCTCCGACGTATGCGCCAGCGCCTGTCTACGTTGCACCTGTGGTGGCTGCGCCAGCGCCCGTCGTGAGTGCACCCGTCGCTGCACCGCGTGTGGTGGCTGCTCCCGCTCCCGTTGCGGCGCCAGCTCCCGTTGCGGCGCCAGCGCCTGCAAAGGCTGCATCGAGTGTGGATCTGCAGGCGACGATGCTCGCTGTTGTCGCGGAGAAGACGGGCTATCCCGCCGAGATGATCACGACGGGCATGGAGCTTGAGGCTGACCTTGGTATCGACTCGATCAAGCGCGTCGAGATCCTGAGCGCGGTGCGTGAGCGCGCCCCGGGCTTGCCCGAGATGGACCCAGGTCAGCTTGGTGCGCTTCGCACTGTGGGCGAGATTGTGGAGCACCTGCAGAAGGCACTCGGCGGCTCGGCTCCGGCGAGTGCTCCGGTTGCAGCGGCGCCAGTGAAGAGCGCAGCGCCTGCGGCGAAGAGCAACGTTGACCTTCAGGCCACGATGCTCGCGGTGGTGGCCGAGAAGACGGGCTACCCCGCCGAGATGATCACGCGTGAGATGGAGCTTGAGGCCGACCTCGGTATCGACTCGATCAAGCGCGTCGAGATCCTCAGCGCGGTGCGCGAGCGCGCGCCGGGCTTGCCCGAGATGGACCCAGGTCAGCTCGGTGCGTTGCGCACGGTTGGGCAGATTGTGGAGCACCTGGAGAAGGCGCTTGGCGGTGTCGCGTCGTCGTCCTCGGCAGCGCCAGCACCGGCTGCTGCACCCGCTGCGAAGGCTGCGGCCTCGGTCGATCTGCAAGCGACGATGCTCGCGGTCGTGGCCGAGAAGACGGGCTATCCCGCCGAGATGATCACGCGTGAGATGGAGCTCGAAGCCGACCTTGGCATCGACTCGATCAAGCGCGTTGAGATCCTCAGCGCGGTGCGTGAGCGCGCGCCGGGCTTGCCCGAGATGGACCCAGGTCAGCTCGGTGCGTTGCGCACGGTTGGACAAATCGTGGAGCACCTGGAGAAGGCGCTCGCAGCAGCGGGCGGGCAAGAGCTTCGCGGGACAAGCGCGCTCAGCGCTTTACAGATGGCGCCGGAGGGCGCGCCACCGCTGAACACGACGCCTTCGACAGGCCTCCGCTGGGTGGTGCGTGCGAACAAGGCGCATGCGACCGGCGTGGTCTCACCGGGCTTCCTCGATGCGAGCGATGTGGTCGTCACCTCGTCGCCGCTCGCGCAGTCGCTCGTGACAGCGCTTCGCCGTCGCGGCGTGAATGCGCGCGTGTCGGATGAAGTCGCTGCGGGAACCGACGGCGTCATCTACCTCGGTGCGCTTCAGTCGGAGGTCTCGCTCGATGAGTCGCTCGCGATTGCGCGCCGCGGCTTTCAATACGCACGTGCCCTCGCGCCAAAGCTTGCTGCGAAGTCGACGGTCACCAAGGGGACAGGCGCGTTCATCGTCGTCAGTGACCTCGGCGGTGCATTCGGCATTGATGGACGTGGTGGTGATGCCTCGTGGCATGGAGGCCTCTCGGGCCTTGTGAAGACGGCGCGCCAGGAGTGGCCCCGCGCGCATGTTCGTGCACTCGATGTGGAAGGCGCGAGCACGTGGGCGAGCCAGGCGGAGACCGATGCGGTTGCCGAGCGCATCGCGGAGGAACTCACGGCAGGCGGCACCGAGGCCGAGGTGGGCTTGCTTGCAGACGGCTCACGCGTCGCCTTGGAGAGCCTCGCGGTCGACATGCCGACAGGCGCGCCCGTGCTCTCGCGCGGTGATGTCGTCGTCGCGAGCGGTGGTGCACGCGGTGTCACTGCAGCTTGCATTATCGAGCTCGTGCGTCGCTCAGGATGTCGCGTCGTCTTGCTTGGACGCAGTCATCTCGAGACCGAACCCGGAGAGCTGAAGAGCGTCCAGGGCGATGCGAACCTGAAGCGCGCCGTGCTTGAGTTGGAGAAGTCGCGCGGCAAGACGCTGACGCCTCCGGAGCTGGGTAAGCGCGTCGAGCGCATCCTCGCGAGCCGCGAGATTCTGGGCACGATCGACGCGTGTCGCGCGGCCGGTGGTGACGCGAAGTACATCCCCGTCGATGTGCAGGATTCGGTCGGCGTCTCGGTGGCGCTTGAGCCGATTCGCGCAGAGTGGGGCCCGGTGCGCGCGCTCGTTCACGGCGCAGGTGTCATTGCCGATCGCTTCATTGCCGAGAAGACGGACGCGCAGTGGAATCACGTCGTCGACACCAAGGTGCTCGGCCTTAAGGCGCTGCTCGATGTGACCGCGACGGACCCGCTCAAGGCCATCGTGATGTTCTCCTCGGTTGCAGGCCGCACGGGCAACATGGGCCAGTGCGACTACGCGACAGCGAATGAGATTCTGAACAAGGTCGCAGCGAAAGAGCGCCTGCGTCGCACCTCGCTCGGTGAGTCGATCGTCGTGCGCTCGCTCGGCTGGGGCCCCTGGGAGGGCGGCATGGTCACGCCCGCACTCAAAGCGCGTTTTGAGAAGCTCGGTGTGCGCTTGATCGGCCTTGAAGAAGGCGCGCAGTGGATGAGCGATGAGCTTCAGCTGCGTGATGAAGGCGATGTCGATGTGGTGCTCGGCGGTGAGCCGAAACCCGAAGCGCTCCTTGCGGAGTCAGGCCCGAAGGAAGCCGCCGTTCAGGTGCGCATCCATGGAGATTCCTTCCCTTTCGTCGATAGTCACCGTGTGAAGGGCGCCCCCGTCCTTCCTGCGGTGACTGCACTCGACCTCCTCCTTCGCGGCGCGCGCGCGCTCTATCCGCACGAGGGCGTGCGTGAGGTGCGTGACGTGGCCGTGCTCAAGGGCATCCGGCTCGCGCACTTTGATGATGGCGCGACACGCGGCGATCACTTCGTCGTGCGCGGCGAAGAGACGCTCGTGGAAGGTGCCCGTGGCGCGACGATGCACCTCATCGGTCACTCGCTCCGCGCAGACGGCGCACCGCTCGAGACGCGTCACTACGCGTGCAAGGTGGTCTTCGGATCGCCTGCTTCGATCGCCCCGATCGCGACGTCGTCGCTTGGTGCGCTGCATGCGGTGAACGACACGATCTACGACGGCTTTGTGCTCTTTCACGGCCCGCGCTTTCACGCGATCGAGTCTCTCCTTGGCGAGAGCGATGCGGGCATTGCGGGAACCCTGATCGGCACCTCGGCACTTGGCTGGAGCAAAGACGAGGGCGCTCCGACCGACGGTGCTCTCCTTGACGGTGCGCTTCAGCTCGCCGTCTTCTGGACCAAGCACGTCTTGCAGGGCGCATCGCTTCCGACGTCGATCGCGCGCTTCATCGCGGGGCCCTCTGTTCGTCCGCTTGGCCCCGTCACATGCGTGGTGAAGGCACTCGGTCACACGAACGACAAAGCACGCTTCGACATCACACTTGTGGATGCGCGCGGTGAGAACGTGGCGCGCCTTGAAGGTGTCGAGGTCTTCATCTTGCCGGGCAGCCGCGAGCAGTTGGCGCAGCAGGCGGCGAGCGCTGAAGCCGAGTGATTTAGGTCTTCGTGCGCAACATGAAGAGCCCGACTTCGGTCGGGCTTTTTCGTTTTGGAGGGCGCTTGCAAGTGAGCATCCCCAGCGCGTGACATGGCGCACGGGCCGACCTCGAATACCATCCGGCCCCATGGCGACAACAGACAGTGGCGAAGTACTCATCGATGTAGCGGTGCTCGGCGGCGGGCTCGCGGGAAACCTCTTTGCGCGTCAGCTGAAGATGACGCAGCCCGATGTGAGCATCGCGATGTTCGAGCGCGATGTGGAACGCGGCTTCAAGGTCGGCGAGTCGACGGTCGAGATCGCAGCGAACTACCTGATTCGCAAGCAGAAGCTCAGCCGCTACCTCTACATGAAGCAGCTGCCGAAGAACTCCCTTCGCTTCTTCTTCGACAACAAAGAGCGCAGCTCAGACCTCACGGAGATGTCGGAGATCGGCGTCTACCACATGCCTCCGATTCCCTCGTTTCAGCTCGACCGCGCGCGCCTCGAGGCCGACCTCATCGAGATGAACAAGGAGCTCGGCGTCGATGTGCAGATCCCGGCCATCGTCAAAGAGTTCGAGCTCTCGAACGACGGCAGCCGTCATCGTGTGGTCGTCGAGTTCAATGGGACGCAGACGACCTACCGCCCCAAGTGGGTCATCGATGCGGCGGGCCGCGCGAACCTCATCGCGAAGAAGCTCGACCTGCGCGCACCAGCGCCAGAGCACCGCATCGTCTCAAGCTGGGCGCGTGGAAAGAACGTCACCGACATCGACGCTTGGCCCAACGAGGAGTTCCACGCGCGCGCACGCCACACGGCACGCACGCTCTCGACGAACCACTTCTGTTATCCGGGCCTCTGGATTTGGTTCATCCCGCTCTCAAGCGACCTCATCTCGCTCGGCATCGTGCAAGAGCGCGAGTCGTGGAAGCCGGAGCAAGCGACGAAGGAGGGCTTCCTCAAATTCCTTCGCGAGCACAATGGCCCAAGGCAGATGCTGGAGAAGGCCGAGCTCGTCGA
>JBILQT010000268.1:0-9625 GCA_044373065.1 Sandaracinaceae bacterium | reverse complement strand
TGGCCACATAGCGAAGCGCGGAGGCCTCCGTCACCGCCGTGCGCGCCAAGCCATCCTTGTCACGCGCGTTTGCAACGCCACCCAGCCACGAATCGGTGCCCGCCAACAAGTCGGACGCATCCGGGTCCGCCGAGAGCGACGCACGCGTGTAGCGGATCTCGTTCTCCATCTCGTCGAAGGTGAAGTCCGGCGTGATCTTCCGAGCCATGGGTTCCTCCAATCCAGGGGTTGCGGTGCGGGAGCGGTCTGAAGCTAACGAACGCGCGGATGTGGGTGAAGAGAATTCTTACGCAGCGTGGCGAATCAGGGCGCGGTGTAGCGGATGCAGCCAGAGGTTCGTCCCACCATCGAATCGCACTGAACCGAGAAGCTGGCCCGAAGCCGACGAAGCTCGCCAGCCACGCTGCTGACCTCATAAATCACCATGCGCGAGCTGCCCGATACGCTGCATCCCCACGTTCCGCCCCGGGTCATTGCCAAGCCTGGACGCCCGACCGCACCCACCGCCCCCACGTCGGGGTAGACCCCGGGGGCAAGGACGCTTTCGTCGGGGGAAGTAAGCTCAAACTCGTGGTCTCCGATGCGCGCACTGCCGACTCGGATGCGTGACACGCGGCGTGGGCCGCCCATGACCGGCACCACGTCGACCCCGCCGACCCACCCGGTAGGGGCGCGCTCACGTTGGTCGAGGCCCTCCACGCCATTCATCACGGCATAGGCGTTTTCGGTGCCATCTAGTGAGCAGTCCTCACCAAGCCCGAGATTGGCCACTGGCAGCTCTAGGGGGGCGTCCGACATCGGAGGAGTGTCACGACCGACGTCGCGAGGGGCACTCCCGTCTGCAATGTCCGACGCCACTGCGTCCAGTTGGTTCGAGGCATCCTCGGACGCAGGGCTGCGACCGGAGTAGCAACCGCTGAGGCCAAGGATGAGTGCGAGAGAAAAGCGCATGGGGACCTAAGGGGCCACGTACCGAATGCAGCCTGTGATTTCCTCACCCCGTACCGACACAGAGCGGTCCACGAATGTGAAGGACGCACGGAGTCGAACCAACTCCTCGCCGCGAAGGGTGACTTCATGGACGGTGAAGCGACCTGACGTATCCGTGCCGCCTCTCCCCGCGCCCGCAACATAAAGAACGGCCGGTCCGTCCGAGCCCACCGCGTCCACGAACTCGGCCGGTATCAACTCGCTGGCGGGTCCTGCGCCAAACCTAAAGAACCAGTTTGAGTCGCCCCCCGTGAAGATATTGAAGGCACCGAGCTCTGGCACCGCCTCTACCCACCAACCGTCGCTACTCGCCTCGCGCCAGTCGCGCCGCTGGGTCAGTGACGCCCTTCCTAAGAGGGCAAACGAATT
The DNA here is from genome assembly GCA_044373065.1 of Sandaracinaceae bacterium. Classification (GTDB taxonomy): domain Bacteria; phylum Myxococcota_A; class Polyangia; order Polyangiales; family Sandaracinaceae; genus JAFLCL01. The sequence continues at coordinate 8,266 of JBILQT010000268.1, read as the reverse complement.
TGCAGTACCCCCAAGCGAGCAGTCTGCCCCGAGGCCGAGGTTCGGGACGACGGCATCGGGAGGGGCGTCGATCGCATCGGGACCTGCATCCGGCTGCTCGAACGCGTCGGCAGACGCGATGGGTTCGCGGCTGGCGTAGCAGCCGGAGAGGAAAGTCAGAAGGCAAAACAATCCAAGCGAAACGCGAAGCTTGGGTGCTTGCGCGAAACCTGCCGAGGCAGCCGACACACAACAGGGCGGTGAGACCGGCGACGGGACCGGAGACGCGTAGGGCATGTGGGCTCCGTCAGGGAGGCTCAACTTCGAACAGCGTAAAGCTGGAGTTCAACGCGACGTCGGCGGCGATTTTGGCCTCGGCCTCTAGCTCGCTCGTGGGTGTTGCAATTGCACGTCTAAAGGCTACCTCAAATAGATCCTCAAGGTCGAGGACGGCCATCAGATCCTCGTCGAAGGTATGCATTTTCGGATGGTATCCACCCAGCGGCAAGGGGTGCTTTCGATCGGCCCGGACGCGATTGATGTAGACGTGAGCGGCCCGGTAGCGATGGGCCAACGCCTGAAGTTTGGGCGTGGTCAGTACTTTGCCATCGGCAACGTCCGACACGAAGTTGTCAAAGGTCATCATTGCTCTCGCATCAATTTACTCCACCAGGCAAACAAAGGTCTTCCTGTGGGTACGTCAGCCCTGCCTCCCGCCTGCATGACTTGAGCACAGTGGGTTGCACAACTGTTGTTGACGCCGTTGTACAGCCCACCAGGTTCGCGGATCACGCTGGCTTGGTAGCGTATCGCAGCACTAGCATTGGGGAGGTGGAGGGGTGGGTTGGTGGATTGGTAGGATCTTGCGTTCCCAACGTAGTTGACGATCGTTGTGTGCCCGCCACTCGTTGCTACCTGGTGGGTATGCATGGTGCTCCCGTCGGCGGCCTCGACCAAAATGCTGAAGTGACCGGCAGGATCTGCAGTGGGGTAACGGTAAATCGTTGCGGTTCCCGCGACATCCACGGAAATCGACCTTCCTCCAACCCTGGCCATGAAGCTCGTCATTCCCCGAGCACCCAACTCAGAACTTGCGGAGCCTCCAACGGGGCCCGCCATCAAGCCGCCGGCCATCGCCGACACCTCGAATACATCCTCTCCGGTAGCGTCACCCGTGGAGAAACGTCCGTACATTTCGCCAAAATGACCGGTCCCGATTTGCTCGCCCAAGAATGCAACTCCCCAGGAGAACGCCGCTACCGCCACCAACACGCCTAGCGCCGGGCTCGCGACCATAAGCGCGCCCATCACGGCAGCCGCAGCCCATGTGGTGCCGACACCGACTAGAAGCCCAGCCCCTCCGTATGCCAGATACCCGCTGGTTGAGAGGCCCGTCGATACCCCGCCGATGTCGGAAGTTGGCACCCCCATACCAGCAATGACGAGGCCATCTGACCCGACAGAAAAGTCCGGTGCGCCAACGCCATCACGCCACGCCGAAGGGACTCCGATAGGGGTTGCTGGGGAGTACGGGGAGACTTGGTATCCCGTCGGGTCGGTGTTTGAGGCCGGATTGTTGAACACATAGCTGTACCGATTCAGCCCCTGTGCCCGAGTCGGTGCCTGCGTGATCGGGTCAGGCGTGAGGAAGCGTCCGACAATCGGGTCGTACACGCGGCCACGCATGTTGATGAGCCCGAGGTTGTCTTCTGCTTCATGCCCTGTGAAACGATGGCGAATCGAGCTCGAACTCGCTGCGTTGACGCGCCTTCCCCAGGGGCTGAACTGATGCCGCTCGAAGACCGCACCGGATGCGGTCGCGATGGTGGATGCAGTTCCCTGCGCATCGGACAGCGGGTAGAGGACGGTTTCGGCACCTGTTGAGCCGCGCTCAAGCTGGGCCACCTCTCGGCCTTCCGCGAAGATGTGGAAGACCTGCGAGTTGTTGTTACCCGCAATGCGGTTCTCGTAGAGGTCGCCCGCGTAGACGATTTGGTCGGTCGCCGTGACGTACCGTCTCACGCGTTCGTGGTTTGGCCCGTAGTCGAAGAGGGTCACCGAACTCGGACGGGTCACTCTGCGAGGAACGCCGAAGCTGGTCCAGGTGTGCTCTTGCACGCCGCTTGCCGTCGTGCTCCTCGAGAGTCGCCCGTTCGCATCGTACTGATTATCAGCTGTTTGGCCGAAGCCGCGTGCCAGAGCATGTGGACGCATGCCGACGGAAGCGGTCCCGAACGTTTGATTGGCCGTTGTGCTCGACGACGACCGCATCGCCGTGGGGTTGCCCCAGTTGTCGTAGCCGTAGTTCTCCGACGGTGTGCCCACGCGTGCCCACGTGAGAATTCGGTTGAGCCGATCGTACGTCATCGTCTCGTTGGCGCCGCTCACCAGGTCGTTTCGCGTACGAACGTTGCCGTTATTGTCGAACCCGTAAGCAATGTTTTGGATGAAACTGCCCGCGCTGCCAGTTCGGCTTGCCGTCGCCTGCATGCGCCCGATGTCGTCGAAGAGTCGCGTCGTGACGACACCCGCAGTGCTCGTCACCGTTCCAGAACGCTCATTGGTTGCGTGTCCCCACGCGTTGCGGTCTTGGACGCTGAAGTACGGGGCGCTTGTCGCGAGGTTGTCGACGACCGCGAGCATCCCCGCTGCGTCGTACTGGTAGCGAACCATTGGCCGGGTGCCGGTTCGGGCCGGGTATGTGATGCCGTTGAGCTGTCCAACGCTCGAGTAGGTGTAGTTTGTGCGGAGGACGCCAACCGTGTTTGTGCGTAGCTCCTGCTGCACCTGCCCGCTGCTCGTGTACGTGTAGCCCGTGCAGTTCGCAGAGGCCGTGCCCACGTGCGCGCAGGCGGTCTCGAGTCGTCCGGGCCCGACCAACGACCCGTCCCAAGTCCAGGTGGTCGCTCCGTCCTCAGTCGAGTCGAGACGTGTCGTCCTCCCAAGCGCATCACGCGTCCACACGTTGACGTTCATGCCTGCGTCACGAGCCGCGCGAAGCTCGCCGAAGGTGTTGAAGAGGTAGTCGCGCCGGCCCGCGTCTGGGTCGACGGTGTACTCGGGGAGGCCGATCGAGCTGTTGTTGGCGATGTAGTCCCACGCCCTGCCGTTCACTCTGACGTGCTCAAGCTGGCCAAAGAAGCCGTACTCGTAACGTGTCACCAGTCCGCCAGCGCCTTCATCGCGCTCGTAGAAGCGCATCTCGGGGTCGAGTGTGGTGGTCTGAGAGAACCCCTTGAAGTCCGTCGCGGTCGTGGTTCGGCCTGCGTAAGCCCAATATCGAGACACACCATCTTGGCGACGCTCTCGGGTGGGCCTGTCCAGCTCGTCGTAGGTCCACTCGGTTCTTGGAGCGATGGTCGTGCCGAAGTAAGGGTTCGTCACCCAGCGCACGCGTCCAACCGAGTCATACGCTTGCGTCGTAGTCGCCATACGGACGCCGGTTGCGGTCTGGATTTCCTGCTGGCTGGCGATCGAACGACCGAGTTTGTCGAGGGTTGCGATGGCCAAGCTGCCATCGGTCCCATCCACACGAACCGTCACCATGCCGTAGGAAGTCGTGGTGGCGGCGTAGCTGATATCCGCCCCCGCTCCCGAGGCACTTCGCTCGCGGACGATGCGGCCGAAGCCATCAAACGCCGTCGTGTCTGTTTCCCCAGACACGTTTTGGTGTCGAATCGCCACGCCTAGGACGGGATCGGTCCACGTCGTGTCCGTCTGACCGAGGCTGTTGGTCGACGTGGTTGGGAAGATGTAGTCGGCGTCGTAGCCAATGTCAGCGCTGCGCGTGATGGGGGTCCACGTCGTTCCCGTAAACCCGCTGGGCTCGTATCCGGTCATCTCGATACGGGTGACTTGCCCGCGGGAACTTGGTGTGCGGATGTAGCGCGTCACGACATCGCGCGAACCAGCTGTATCCCAAAGGGTCTGCGTGTCGATGTCGTTCGCAGCTGTGTAGGTGGTTGCCACAACGCGAGTCATCGCGCGTGATTCCGTCGCGAGCGGGTAGCTGGTAGTGATGACGGAATCTACCCGGCCGATGAAGTAGGGAGCTGATGCCGTCGAGGAGCTGCGATTGAACACCATCACCGTCTGACTTCCGCCGCTGACCACGCGAGATGTCGTCCACGGCAAAGCGTCAGCGTCGTAGTCGATGGAGTTGGTGATCTCTTGGATGACCGCACCGCCGTCGTACGTCGTCGTGGTTTCTGTCATCGCGCGAGTCTGCGGCAGCAACTCACTTCCCGAAGGGAAACTTTGAATCTTGCGTGCAATGATTTGCTCATGCGTGCGTCCGCTGCCTGAGAACGCCAGCGACGTTCTCTCCTCGATGGGGATGCGGCTGCCCGGAAAGCGCAGAACGCCGTTCACGGTTTCAGACGAGGCAAGGTCGTACGTTCGGTATCGGGCGGTTCCGCGAGGGTCAATTGTTCTGACTGACTGGAAGCCGAGGAAGCCACGTCCGCGGGGATCGACGCGCGCATCCGTGTACTGGTACTGCGTCTCGTTCAGCGTCCCGACGCCATTGCCGCGCCGCACGCGTGCAACGATGAGCCCACCTCGGCGAGGGCATTGCAGATCGGCCGGGCACTCCTTGGAAATGACGTGAACGGTCCGATCGCCAAGCGTCGTGTAGTCGACCTCCGTTCCCTCGGTCTGATCCTCAACTCGAATCAAGAGGTCTGAGCGGTTGGTCAGGTTGTGCTGGGTTCGCACGCCGCCGCCCGTGCCCGCGAGGATGTACATCCAGTCACGTCGGCCATCGCCGTCGTAGTCGAAGAATTGCTGAACGGGCCAGTTGCGTCGCGTCGATGTCCCCCTCTGCTGCCACCCAGCCCCGAGAAGGTAAGGGCTGACAGAAGACGCCGTTCCGAACCCAGCCTGCAGACCCACCGGGCGCTCTTGGAAACCGCTTCCGTTGGAGAGCATCACACGCGTCCCTCCGCCGCTGGTCCCGCCCACAAGCAAGACAACGTCATCCCGTCCGTCTTGATTGATATCCGTCACGCGATAGTCCCCTGGCTGCGAGTTCAGAAACTCCGCAGGCGTGCTGACCGAACTGAAAGCAGGCGCCCGCGGCAAGAACCCCCGACCCGTACTGATGAGGAGCTGGGGGGCCATCCTGCAGTCGAACGGGCAGTTCTCCGTGGTCTCAGTCACTGAGTCACAAACGGCGTTGCCGCAGCCCAGCGCAGCACCCTCGGGCAGGGTGTTCGAGTAACGCTGGATCTCGATTGCATCCCTGAGTCCATCCCCGTTGACATCAAGGAAGATGAACTCGCTGTTTGTGCTCAAATCGATCGCGGTGACGGTGGCCCCGGATCCAGGCAGTCGTCCGATGTTCCACGGAACAAAGGTCATTGGACCAGTTTGCCGCGGCGTCAGAACCTCATGACGCCCGTCGCCGTCCAGATCGACGGTGTAGGTCTGACGAAAACGTTCATTCGTGGGCGTATCACTCACCATTGTCACCGCGGCCCCAGGCGTCCAGACCCCGGCATTGGTGAGGCCAACACTTGGCCAAGTGTAGGTAACCAACGGCGGCCCCGGTGACACAGGTTGGGCGCAGGGAGCAACCATGTCGGTTCGCCCGTTTCCGTCGGCATCCATCAAATAGGCCGGCATGGTGCCACTGAGCAGGCGTCCCTCGCTCGAGCAACCGCCGACCTGGGTGTACGCGCGCGTGAGCGGCCAAGTGAGGTAGTTGGTCGTCCAAACGCTTGTGCGGAGAAAGTTAGGGTTTGCTGGGTCTGGTTCGCGGGCGATGATCTCCTGGACGCCATCGCCATTCACGTCCGCCGCCAGCGGCAGAACATGGTTGGCAAATCCGAGGGGCGGAAGGACGAGAACTGGTAGGCCAGCGACGACCGGGCCAAGAAGGCCTATGTCCGTGCTTCGTTGAAACACCCACTCGTTCCGTATGTATGGGTCCGCGGAGTTCGTGACTCCGCGCCAATAGAGGAGCCCATCGCGACCGTCACCCTGGTCGTAGGGCACCACGTAGCTGGGCGCGTAGGACCACGCGTTTAAGCTCCAGTCGGCCCATCCGTTCGGAAGTGGATCGATTCGGACCTTGGGCTCATCGGCGAACTGGATCGTATCGTCGGAGTAGACGAAGGTCGTCGGGGTCAGGCATCCCGCGGTTGCCGTCGGCGCCGAGTAGGAGAAGTGGCCGTCGCATTCACGGATGCTGGTCAGCCGCGATCGGCCGGATACCGCACCAGTGTTGTAAGCGAAATCGTAGTGTCGCAGCGTCCATCGACTCGTATTCACCGGACCCGAGGTGTCGATGTATTTGAGCAAACGCTGATGTAGGAGTGGGAAGCCAGCCGTATATGTGACCGTCGGATTGAGGCGCGTCGGGTAGTACTGAAGGTCAACGCGGCGCGTGCCGATCTCCACGCCGCTCAACAAGTCGTCGGGTGAGGGCTGAAAGCCGGGGTAATCGATTCGGGTCAGCACCACCTCTGCCGCCGGAGAGCCCGCAAGCGCGGGAATCGTGCGCTCGTAAGTGTAGTCGACCGTGTTTCCGGCGGAGTCGCGTGTGCGCCGTTGGAGCCAGGCGAGCGTGCTTGGGCTTGGCGTCAACTCCGGGGCACCGGTTGTGGTGTTGTTGCGGTAGCGATTGGCCGAGAGACTCCACGCAGCCCCGCCGCCAAAGTAGACGCGCGTGCCGTCTGGGTGACGTACTTCGAAGAGCATGGTTGCGTCGTTGATGCTTCCGCTCCGCAAGACGACGCGCTCTTGTCCTTCCTCGACCCGATAGGTTGCGCCTGCCATCGCGTGCGTACCTGTGCTGAGGAATAGCCGCCGACCGTCCAGGCAGAGCGGGTCGGAATCGTCGAAGTGGAGAGTGTCGCTCTTGCTGTCGATGGCGAAATTCATCGGACAACGCGAGATCCGGGAGAGCCCGCTCACGGACCAACCGACACCCATCGCGCCATCCGTGGTGCCGCTTGAGTATGCAATCGCCAAGTTGGGCTGCGCTCCGAGCCGCCCTGGTGGCACCGCGATGCTCGTGCTGGCCATCAGCGCGCCAGAGTCCGTGACCTGGACGTCGACCGCGGTGCGACCCACCGACGCGGGGAGGGAAGGCGTCGGGATGACAAGCTCCTCAGCCATTACGCCGACCTCGACCTCTGGCCCAGCGCAACTGCCCGCGACCAGGGAGAGGCCGAGATAGAGGCCAGCCAACGAGCGTACGACCGCGCCACCCAAGCGCGCCTTCTTTGTTCCACCGGACGAGCCTTCACCGCGAGGTGAACCGGCGACCAATGAACTGCGAGGTGAACCAGCGAGCAATCGTTTCATCGCGTCTTCTCCATCTTCAACATCACCGCGAGCTCAACAACAGCAGAGCTTCGCGCCGCTACGGCACGTCCCGTGACTCGGTCCCGTGAGTCGTCCCGGAGAATCGGCGGGAGGTGATGTTGGAGTCAATGACTTTCTTCGAGTCGGCCCTCCCGGTGCTCGCAACACTCCGGGCTTTCTCAGACACAAACCGTCGGCAACCCGTACCGGGCCCCTCCTTTTCCAGAAAAGGAACGTCGGGAGGCCATGCGAGGTGCGTCCGATGCAGCTCCCCCGCCGTCGCCGGGGCATGCAAGGTGCGCCAGATAGTCACACTGTGGCGTTCCCAGGGCATGAAAAGGACGTCCGATGCAGCGCAAGGGACGTCACTTTTCTCGAAACGGAGGCACCCAGCGCGGGTTGCCGCCACTTATTGCCCTGTTTTGGGGCCCTTCTTCTTGCGCTCCTGAATGAAAAAGCCGTCGGCATAGTCGCGCGGGAGGTTGCGCTCCGCGGCACGCGCCGAAAGGGCGATGGCCAGGCCGTCGCGGGCACGGGTGAGGTTCTCGGCAGCTTGCTCACGCACCACCATCGCCGTGCCGCGCACCTGTGCGCTCGCCCCGGTCAGCTCCACAGCGGCCTTGGCCGCGCGCGCCCAGCGCTCAATCGGCGCGAGGTGCGGAGCGAGCACGGGCTCTTCGAGGGGAAGCCAAGCGATGCAGGCGTTGGCCTGGTCTTCGAGCGGCTGCGAGATGAAGTCGTCGACGGTGCTGGGGAAGAAGCGGTGCCACCGCGCTGAGGAGCGGTCGTTCTCGAGCGCATGGGCGAGGTCACGGCCGAAGCTGCGGCAGTGCCGATCGAGGCGTGTGTTGGCCACATAGCGAAGCGCGGAGGCCTCCGTCACCGCCGTGCGCGCCAAGCCATCCTTGTCACGCGCGTTTGCAACGCCACCCAGCCACGAATCGGTGCCCGCCAACAAGTCGGACGCATCCGGGTC
>JBILQT010000037.1:0-38242 GCA_044373065.1 Sandaracinaceae bacterium | reverse complement strand
CGCCAAGGAACTCGCCAAGAGCAATGGCCTCACGAACATCGAGTTCGTGCGCGCGCACAGCAAGGAATACCGGACCAAAGAGCGCGTCGATGTGCTCCTTCACGAGCAGCTCGGCATGAGCCTCGTGGATGAAGACATGGTCGAGAATCTGGGCGATCTGCGACGCCGCGTGCTCAAGCCCGGTGGGCTCATCTTGCCCGGCCATTTCGAGATGTTTGTGGTGCCGGTCGAGATCGTCCCCGAGCAGCGCATGCCCTTCATTCACGAGCAACGCGTGGGGGGTCTCGACTTCTCAAGCTTTCGTCCGAAGGGGAACATCTCGACGCGCGGTAGCTATGACAAGCGCCTGCTTCAGACGCGCGATGTGGGGCGCGTGCTCTCGACGCCCGTGCGCCTCTTCGAGCTCGACCTGCATCACGACGACACCTCGTTCATCCCAGGCAGCGTGGAGGCCGAGTTCAAGATGGAAGAGGGGCAGCTCGATGGCTTCGCGCTCTTCTTCTCATGCAAGTTCGACGACGAGATCCGCTTCACCTCGGGGCCCGGTCATCCGAAGACGCATTGGGAGTGTCAGCTCTATCGCACCGATGCGCGCGTGATGAGCGAGGGCGATAGGTCGCGTTTCTCGCTGGAGCTCATCGAGCCGACGAACGCGAACGGCTGGCATTGGCGCTACCGCGCGGATTGATCGCGTTCATGTCTGCGGCGCAGACACGCGCTGCCGCACGGACTTCAGCGATGAAAGCGGAAACGAGCGGTCCTCATCTGCATCGAGATCAATGCCGAGCACGAGCGTTTCGTTTCCGCGCGTGACCAAGCGTTCCACGAGGAAGAGCACCACATAGTCGCCTTCGATCTTGCTGGAGACGTGCATCCAGAGCGCCTTCGCGTCTTCCATCGCCTCCTTGATCTGCGCGAGGACCACGTGTGCTTCGGAGGCAGGTAGCTGCGCCAGCGTGGGCTTGGTGCGCATTGGCGCGAGCGCCGCTGGTGTGGTCTCACCCCGAATGCACTGAAGGTCCGCTTCCAAAAGAGCCGCGGCCTCTGGATGCTGAAGACGATTCCAGATCGGCAGTGCCGACCCTTCGACCGTGGCGGAACTCGTTGTGCGATTCGACGCGAGCAGGAGACGCGTGATCGAGGTGTACGCGCGAAGCTGCCTCGTCCTCTCTTTGACGGGCACACACGCGATTGCGAGAAGGGCCAGAGGGGCCATCTCCATCAGGTGCATTGCCTCCTCACGCTCGCTCGCTGGGAGCTTCATCAGCCACGCACTGAGCTCAGTCTCCGTCTTCTGGATGCGCTGCGCTGCGACTTCGAGAAAGGTAGCCATCGACGGATTGCGCGAGGCTTTCGCGCGCTCGAAGAGCACCAGCCAGGGCCGCATCGGCGGGTCATCCGCGATTTCGTCAGACTCCGGCAAAACAGCTGCTGCCCACGTGAAGCCTTCCTTCGTTGCCTTTGCAACCTTCTCGCGAAGTGCCTCCAGTGGAGAGATCGCAAGCACCGGACTCGCCGCGACCTTCATCGAAGCCATCAGCGCATCGAGGCCACCGCCCTCAGCGCCCGTGTCCTTGATGCGAATGCCGATCTTCGCGAGGACGCTCTCGGGGCTACTGAGACTCTTGTCGATAAGGAGCAGGGTGGGCGTGGGGCGCGCGATCACGTTCTTGCCCAGGGCTCGGCTTGCGATGTCGGCTGCCTCCGAGCTTGAGAGCTCCACCACCCACGCCGCTTGAATGCGTGCGCTGCGGGCGTTGTGTGACCAGTCCTCCACCATCGAGATGACGTTGCGCGGCACGGGATGCGGGCCGACACGCTTGAGCGCATCGAGGATGGTTGGCCCATCGAGACCCAGGCTTGCGGCGGACGAAACCGAGGCCTGCGTGAGCTTGAAGGTGAGCACGCGATCGAAGCGCACAGGCTCAGCAGAGAGCGCGATGGTGACGGTGAGATCGAGGTTCGCCTCGGGCCCGAGCATGACCTCGAGGCTCGGCGTGACATGCCCATCGCCGCGCTGATTTTCCTCGTGCACATGGCCGTGCACGAACGTCTCCCCCTCGTGAACGATGCGGAGAAAATCGGTCGCCGCGACGAGATCGGCGGCCACGGCGAACTCGGGGCCACCCACGAGATTGAACTCGTAGGGAGAGACCCAGAGGGGCCATTGCGCCCTTGGTCGAACGTCGATCGCGAGTGCACGCGTCAACGCTTCTTCGGAGACCCAACCCTCGCTGCCGACCCAGGCACGAAGCTTCGCCTCCTCCGCAGTTGCCGACCAAGTTGCGGTATGCGCAGCGAGCGCTCGGAGCGTGGGCACGGAGGGGACAACCAAGTCTCGCACCGCGCGAACTGACCCGTTGCGCAGCGCCTCTTGAAGCTCTTGATGCAGGCTGTTCTCGGGGACGCAGGTCGCGGCCGCGAGCTTTCGGATGGTCGATCGATTCACGTCAGCCCCGCCGCGCGAAGCCTTCACCGTGAAGTGCAATGTGGCCGCTGCGCGCGCGAGCCGATCGCGAAGAAGAGTCGAGGTCGCGCCTGTGGGCGACACCTTCGCGACGGACGAGGCAGGCGCACGCGGGAGGGTGATGCCCATCACGAGGTTGGCCATCGCATGGCTCATCTCATCGAGGACAAACACGCACTCAAGCTCGTTGCCGTAGTGCCGTGTGAGCGTTGCAATGAGGAAGAGATTGCGTGACGCGCCCTCCGCAAACGCTGCGTCGAATTGAGCCTCGCTCCACTCAAAGCGCACATGGAGCAACGTGCGCAGCGCGGGCCTCAACATCTGGCCGCCGCTCTCAAGAAGCGCTTCGAGCAGGACAAGGCAGGCCGGGCTCGCCGCGTTCAGCTCGCGCTCGATGCGCTGCGGATCTGTGACCGCGAAGGCGACTTGATCGCTCGATACCTTGAGCTGCGCAGCGAGCGCCTTGAGGGTTGGCTCTGGCAGCGATTTGGGCGCGAGCGCGTTGGTGACGCGTCGACCCATCCAAGCCTCGCGAAGGATCTGCGCAGTCTCGCGTTCGTCCTCAGTGAAGGGTTTCGCCATTGCGCGCTCCTGAATCCGTGCCCGTCCAATCCTCGATGAAATAGCGATAGCCCTGCTCGGTCAGAAAGAGCTGCCGATGCAGTGCGTTCACTTGCTCAATCGTGCCCCGCGTCACGAGTGTGTAGAAGGTCGCGCCACCGGGCTTGGGACGCAGCACGCGACCCAGGCGCTGCGCCTCTTCTTGCCGTGAGCCCATCGTGCCGGAGAGCTGAATGAGCACGTTGGCATCGGGCAGATCGATCGCGAAATTGCCGACGCGCGAGAGCACAAGGCGCCGGATTTTACCCAGGCGAAAATCCTCATAGTGACGCTCGCGTTCCGAGCTCGGCGTGGCTCCCGTGATGACAGGGCAACCGAGCCTTTCGCCCGCGCTCGCAAGCGGCTCGAGGTAGCTGCCGAGGATGAGCACGCGGTCTCCAGAATGCCTCTCGGCGAGATCCACGAGGAGGTCGAGCTTGGCTGGATTCTCCGAGGCGATGCGCGGCTGCTCGCGCAACTCAGCGGTTGCGTAAGCGACCTCCAGCGAGGCCGGGAGCGGCACGCGCATCTCGAAGCAAGTCGCGGTTGCGATATGCCCGCTCTTCTCCAACTCACGCCACGGGACATCAAAACGCTTGGGCCCAATCAGCGCGAAGACATCGCCCGCGCGGCCATCCTCACGCACGAGGGTGGCGGTCAACCCGAGGCGCCTTCGTGCTTGCAGCTCCGCCGTCAGACGAAAGACGGGCGCGGGCAGGAGGTGCACCTCGTCGTAGACGACAAGGCCCCAGGGCTCCGTCGCGAGCTTGTCGAAGTGTTGATATTTCGTCGGGCCCGTTCCGCCTTTGCGCGAAAGCATCGCGTAGGTCGTGATCGTGACGGGGCCCACATCCTTCTTGTCGGCCTGGTAGAGCGCGACGTCTTCTGCACGCAGGCTCGTCTTGCTGATGAGCTCACGACGCCACTGGTGACTTGCCTCGCGACCCGAGGCGATGATCAACGTGCGCACTGCGAGCGCCTCCATCGCGAGCATCGCGACGACGGTCTTTCCCGCACCGCACGGCAACACGACGACGCCATGCGAGCCCGCATCGACGAACGCGCGGATGCTTGCGTCTTGATAGCTGTAGGGCGTGAATTGATGGCGATTCACACTCAGCGCGAGCGGTGCGCCTGGCACGAGCCCAGCCTTGTCGTCGATCGGAAAGCCCATCCCGAGCAGCACCTGCTTGACCAGGCCCCGATGCCCAATCTCGAGCAGAAATCCATCCTCGTGCGGTGTGAGAATCGCGCCCGCTTTGCGATCCGCAGTGAGCCTCTGACATACGAACGCATCGCGCACCTGAAGGCGAAGTTGAGAGGGCTCACTCGGGTAGTCGTGAAGCGAGCACACGCCGTGACGGCCCACGACGTCGGTGATCTCATGCACCACGTTCGCGGGCAGATCGAAGCGCGAGATCGTGCGGAGGCCCTCGATCATCTCCGTGCTCGTCGCACCCGCGGCTGCAGCATTCCAGAGCGCGAGATCACTCAGCCGATACGTGTGCACGTGCTCGGGCGATTTCTCAATCTCGGCAAAGCGCGCGAGGATGACGCGTGCCTCTTCGTAGGCCGGGTGATCGACTTCGAGAAGGACGGAGCGGTCGCCCTGAATGATGGCGGCGCGCTCGGATGGCTTGGTGCTCACGGGGCGCAGGGTAGTCGCGTTGCGTACGCGATGTATGCGCAGACATGAATTCGTCGCCGTGGCCGCGACACCTTCATCCGTCGTAGCGCTCGGAGTGGATGCGTGTTCGGTCCACGCCGAGCTCTTCCTTCAGCACCACCCGCACGGCATCGACCATCTTGCGCAGACCGCAGATGTAGAAGTGCGCGCCCTCAAGCCCTTCGCTGATCTCACGGAGGTGCGTTTGCACGTAGCCGCGATGGCCCGTCCATGAAGGCTCGGGGCGTGAGAGGGTGATGCGAAATTGAAAATCTGAGGCGAGGCTCATGTTCTTTCCCGCGAGGGAAACCAGCAACTCTTCAAACTCGCGTTCACAGAGGATCTCCTCGGGCGTGCGACAGCCAAAGAGAAGGCGCATCGGTGCTTGCTTCGGACTGCGCGAGGCCTCCTGAATCATGGCGCGCAAGGGCGCGAGGCCGGTGCCTGTTGCAATGAAGATCGAGGGCAGGTGCGCATGCCTTTCTTCGCGCACAAAGAGGCCATTGGGCCCGAGCATGTCGAGGGTGGCGCCGGGCTCCATCGTGCAGAGAAGGCGCGAGCCCTCGCCTCCTTCAACATGCGTGATGAGCAGCTCAAAGCGGCCCTCGTCTCGAGAGGCGTCCTCGCTCGGGGCGCTGGCGATCGAGTAGTCGCGGCTCAGGCCCTCACGCAAGAAGAGCTTCACCCACTGGCCTGCGAGGTAGTCGAAGGGCGAGCCATCGCTGGTCCGAAAGACGAGGTGATGAACGCTCGGTGTCACGCGGGTGCGCGAGACAAGGGTGATGCTCTGTTGCTTGGCGGCGATGCGACGAATCACCTCGCGTGTGTGGGGCCAAAGCGCGCCTTCCTCAAGTGGGCGGCACGCTCGATTTGCGCTTGCTGAGGCTCCGCAGAACGCGCAAGGCCGAGACCGCGAACGGTCTTCTCCGTGTTTCGGAGTGGAGAAGACATGCACGTACCTGCGGCCCATCACGCGCTCATCGCCAAGACCGATGCCTTCGATGAGGCCGTCCGCGCGCGTCGCAAAGACGACATGAAGTGCGCGCCTGGATGCACCGCTTGCTGCGTGGTGCAGCTGACTGTCTCCGAGGTGGAGGCCGCGCTTCTTGAGGAGGGCATCGCGCGCCTGGGGCCAGAGGCGAGAGAGCGCCTTCGGCGACGCGGTGAGGCGAGCGAGGCCACGAGCCCGTGTGCCTTTCTCGATGAGGCTGGACGCTGCGCTGTGTATGCGTCGCGACCGCTCGTGTGCCGCACGCAGGGCCTTCCAATGCGCTACGACGAGGGCCTCGCCGAGGCGCAGACGTTTGGAAGAAGCGAGGCGAACGAGGCACTCACCTGGTGCCCGCTGAACTTCACGCTGCGGGCGCCGCGGGCTGAAGACGTGCTCGATGCAAGCCGCTTGAACCTGATGATCGCGCTCTCCAATCGTGGCGCGGGGGGCGATGCCACGCGGCGCGTCTCGCTCACGGAATTGGCGCGCGGCACGTCGAGCGCAACCCTGTCGAAAGTTTGACCCCAGCGCGCGCTTGAGATCAGGTCGGGGCATGCGACGCATCCTCTTCCTCTCGGTGCTGGTGGCGAGCTTCTCGCTTCTGCCGCGTGCGGTGCATGCAGTTCCCAACCCGACGGACGAGGCGCCTTCGCCAGCAGAGGTGGAGGCCGATGCGCCCGCGGAGGAGCCGCATCTCGAGGCCGAGCTCGACGAGGGTGAGCACGACGATGCAGCGCCACGTCGACGTCGACGTGCCTTCACCTGGAGCGATGGCCCGCGCCTTGTTCCAACGCCGCGTGGCGCCTCGATGGAGCGCGCGCGCACGCTCGGTTTGGGCACACGCGAGTGTGCCTCGCGCCTGCTCCATGGCGCACCCGATGAAGCGTGGACGCGTGCTGCACGCGGGCGTGCGCCGTCGCGGATTCTCTGGCCCGTCGACACTGGACGCTGGGTGCGTGGCTTTGGCTATGTGCGCACCACAAGGCCCGATCTCATTCATCGCGGCGTCGATGTCTCTGCTCCTGTGGGGACGACGGTGCGTGCGGTTGCGGATGGCATTGTCGCCTACTCCGACAACGGGATTCGCGGGTACGGCAACGTCGTGATGATCGTGCATCGCAACGGTTGGATGTCGCTCTACGCGCACAACGCACGCACGACGGTGCAGCCTGGCTATCGCGTCCGTCGTGGCGAGCGCATTGCGATCGTCGGCATGACAGGCATCACGCACGGCCCGCATGTGCACTTTGAGCTCTGGCAGAACGGCCACGCGGTGGACCCAAGCAGGCTCTTTGATGGCGGCCCGACGTACGTGGAGCGGCTTGGCCAGCAGGCGGCACGACGCGGCCTTGTACCGCCACCGCAGCAGGTCTCGGCCGCCGATCGACCGCGTGAGGCACCGCTGGCGCCGCATGCCGACGAGGTCATTGCGCCGCGACGCAGGCGCCGCTCATGAGCGAGGCATTCGACCTCGCGCGCATCGGCGGACGGGCTGCACTCGACGCACTCGTCCTCGAGGTGATCGCCGCAGGCGATGAGGCGCGACGCATGTTCGAGGAAGGCCGCGCGACCGTCGCCACCAAACCTGATCGCAGCCCCGTCACACTTGCAGACAAGCGCGTGGAAGAGCGCCTTCAGACCTTCCTTGCACTGCACCACCCGACGTGTGGATTTCTCGGTGAGGAGACGGGAACACGGGACGGCACGGATGCATCGCTACGCTTTGTGCTCGACCCCATCGACGGCACGCGCGCCTTCATGCGAGGGCTGACGACCTGGTCTGTCTTGCTCGCGCTGCTGGAGGATGGCGTGCCGGTAATCGGCCTCGCGTACATGCCCGCGGAGAGCGAGCTCTTCCTCGCTGTGAGGGGCCAGGGCGCCTACGGAAATGGCCGTCCACTGCGTGTCTCCGCTATTGACACACTTGTCAATAGTGGAATCTCGCATGGCTCGCTTGAGCAGTTCTTGAAGGACGACTCGGCCGAGCAGCTTGTCTCACTGGGCGCGCTCACACACTCGCAGCGCGGGCTCACGGATTTCGATGGATACCGACGTCTGCTTCGCGGGCAGATCGATGCCGTGATCGACCCGGATGTGAAGGTTTGGGATATGGCGGCGGCCGCCATCCTGGTGCGCGAGGCAGGCGGTCACTTCACGGATATGAATGGTGTGGAGCACGTGCACGGACGTGGTGCGCTGGCCACCAACGGGCGCATTCATGAGGCGCTGGTCGCGCACTTCTCTCGCGCATCCACATGATGAACGTGGCGCAGCGCGTCCTGGCTGGCGTCTTCTTTCTGATGCTCGCGTGCACGGCGCTTGTCGCGTTTCGTGAGCATCAGGCACGCGGGCTCTGGCGCGAGACGCGCGACCTCCAAGGCACCCCCGAGTACGACGCGACGTTGAGTGATCAGCGCTACGAGGCTGTCGACCTCTGGCACACGCGCCGCACGACCTCGATGCAGCTCTTGGCCTGTCTTGGCATTGGGCTGGGCGCCCTAACCTACGCGGAGCGACGTCGTCGTTCGCGTTGAGTCGACCAAAGAAAAGAGCCACCCGAAGGTGGCTCTTTTCTTGTGCTTGTTGGGTCGCTCGCCTGTCAGTCGACGTTGTGAACGCGGACACCGTTGATGGTGTTGCGGCCCATCTGACGACGCCACCAGGTTGCAACGCGCGAGGTTGCGCCTGTGGCCTCTTGCTCGATCCAGAAGCCCGTGGCTTCCATGTCGTCGATGACGCTGATCGTCCACGCGCCACCGGTGCTCGGGCGCGTTGCGACGACTGCCGTGTGTGCGGTTGCATCCTGGTAGGCGATGCGAACCTCGCCTGAGGAGGTGACCACCACGGAGGCGTCGTCGCCGACGATGTGGCGTCCATCCATGTGCATCGTTGCGCCGTCCGTCGTGCCGTCATCGACGATGGCGCGGTCCACGACTGCGCCTGCGCGCACGCGTGAGTAGACAACGGCTTCGTCCGTGCCGTCGACGTAGGCGACGTGCCAGTCACCCATCGCATCGACGAAGAGCGACGCACTTGCGCCGGAGTCACCAACGCCGCTGCGGGCGTACCCGTCGATGAGGAAGGGAGCCGTCCACGTGCCGCTGAACGAGGCGCCGTAGAGGTTGCCCTCGCTGCGGTCGTAGAAGACGAGCGCAAGGCCCGTCGAGGTGCGTGCAAGCTGGGTGTAGAGGCCGCGGCCTGGGAAGAGATCCTCCGCAAACGAGTCGGGGAGGATCGCGGTGCAGGTGCCGCCGATGCAGGCCTGATCGGACATGCATGCAGGCGAGCATCCCGCAGCCGGCATCGCGCAGGTGCCGGATTCAAGGCAGACGAGCGCGCCCTCGCAGAACTCGGGACGGCAGGGCACATCCAGCGCGCTGACTTCCGTCGTCATCCAGTTGGCAGTCGCGGTTGGCATCGCGCTCGCGGCCACGGCAACGCGGACCGCCGAGTGTGAGCGGCCATCCATCGCGGGCTCGACACGGAGGTACGAGATGGCGGGGGCGCCGCTCGCAGTCAGCGCGATCGATGTGTAGCGGCCTGAGTCCGCCGTGGCATCGACCACGTGTGTGGTCCACGAGCCTGCGCGGCCGATCGCGATCTTGAGCGCGGTGTTCGTGGCGTCGTAGTAGGCGATGTAGAAGGTGCCATCCATGGCGCGAACCATCGACGTGTAGCGGCCCACGTCATCACCAGGCGTTGCGACGCCGCGACGCCAGCCCGAGGGGCCTGCGGTCACAGGCGTGCTGGGCGCGCCATCCACGATCTCCCAGACGATGGTGGATGCATCGCCGCCAGCGAGCGTGCCGAACACGAGGTCGCCGTACTTGAGCGAGTCTTGCGGAGGCACGCCTGCGGAGTAGCCCGCGAGGTAGGAGGTGGCGCCGTCTGTCGCGAGG
Source organism: Sandaracinaceae bacterium (assembly GCA_044373065.1). Taxonomy (GTDB): domain Bacteria; phylum Myxococcota_A; class Polyangia; order Polyangiales; family Sandaracinaceae; genus JAFLCL01. The sequence goes on along the minus strand of JBILQT010000037.1, from coordinate 28,619 downwards.
TCGAGGTCCGTCGCGAGGATGCCGCGATCGAGCGGTGGAAGCTCCACGCAGGCCGAGCATGTGACCGTGCATGTTGCGCTGATCGTCTCGCTGCCTGGAGGGCACGTGAAGCCCGGCATGCAGATCGCGTTCAGGTCGTAGCTCGTGCACATGTTGGAAGACGGGCAACAGAGCTGGCCCGTTGAGGAGGCCATTGAGGCGGGTAGGCACTCCATGCCGCCACAGGCCATGCCGGGGACGTCGCTGCGCACGCCACTGTCTGGCATGCCGCCTCCGCCACAGTCGCAACCCGACGCGACCGACGCTGCAGCGAATGCTGCAAGGGCGATCGAGGCAACGCGGGGCGCGACGTCAAAAGGGCGCGATGAGCGCACCTTCCTGGAGCGACGCAGAAGGACCATACCGAGAACGCCAAGGGCCGTGAGCCAGCCGAGCGAGCTCGAGCCGTTCGAGGCCACGCGACAACCGCAACCCGATGCTGCGCCGGGGTTCGGCAGGCCACGGATGAGCGGCGGTGTGGTGCGACCCACATTGCCTGCTTCGTCACGCACCTCGACCTCAAGGATGCTCGGGTCGAAGTCGAGATCGAAGACCGGGCCCCAGGCGCTGAACTCGCCGCCCTCGACGCGCCAACGCATCTGGAGTTGGTCCTCGGGGGAGACGATGTCTTGTGCGATGACGTAGACGCCATCTCCGCTCTCGTGCGCCTCAAGCGTCACCTCGGGGGCGAGGATGTCGATGAGGAGGTTCTGCGACGCGGGCGTCATGTCGACGCTTGTCGGGCTACCCACGGCGCGACCGCGTGCTTCGATCTGGTGGTGAGCCTGAAGGAGCAACGCTGCATCGCTGATCTGCACGCGACGGTCACGCGTCCACGGTGACCAAAGGCCGCCATCAATGCGGTAGCTGAACTCGTAGTCCACGCCTGCTGCGGCGCTCTCTGCACCGAAGTGCAGCCACAACGTGTTGCGACCATTCTGGTCGAAGGTCTCCATGCCCATCGTCTCGGGGTTGATCTCCATGTCGGAGAGCTCAAGCGAGGTCTCGACGGGAGCGACGAGTGGCGAGGGCGCCGAAAGCGCAAGGTTGGCGAAGATGCCGAGGAAGCGCTCGCCACCGTCTTCGATGCCGCGGATGCCCATCGGCGGGACGCTGAGGTCAAAGCCCATGACGCTCGGGAGGTCGATCGCGGGGACCGAGCTGCCCAGCATGCCGGCAAACATCGTGATGATCGTCTCAAGCGTCGAGGCGAGTGCAGTCTGGTTCTCGACGAGGAGCTCGCTGTTCATGACGCTCGAGTTCGTCGGACGAATCGCCACGATGGTTGGGACGATCTGGCCGCCCTCGACCGCCAAGTTGAGCTCGATCACGAGATCGGTTTGGTAGGTCATGAAGCGCACGTAGCGCTCTTGCGACCAGACGTAGAAGTCGATCTGCGCCTGGGGAAGCGTGAGCGTGAGGAGCGGGTCCGCGGCCGTCGTACCGATGCGGAAGACTGGCGGCAGCTGCGGGCGCACGGCGAGCGAGATGGGCGATGCGCCCTCGGGGTAGGTCAGCGAGCGAAGCGTCGGGACGAGCGCCGAGAAGAGGCCCGTCGAGAGCTGCTGCGAGAGGCGCGTGCCGACGCCAAGGCAGAACATGCCCGAGTCGAACATGCCCCAGCCAGCGTAGTTGAGGTAATCCTCAGCGACGCCGATTCCAAGGTGCACGGGCGTGGCCGTGCCAGGAATCGTGTTGCCCTGGAAGGCCGGGACGCGCGCGATGGAGGGGACGGCCGGACGCTCGGTGCGGGGCACGCAGGCGTTGTGGCCGGGGGTCGTTGCGAACGCGCGGTCGTAGGAGAGGAAGCCGCCCGTCATGTAGAGCGACATGCCTTCGTTCATCGCGACGCCCTGGCCGCCGGCCGCAAGCACGTACTGAATCGGTGCGTGGGTGCCGGGAGAGACCGAGCCGAGGAAGGCAGTGCCGAGGTCACCTTGGCCGTCGGTGCCGAGCAGGCTGGGTGCGCAATCGCCTCCGGCCGAGAAGCGACAAATCGCATCGGGGCCGCTGCCAACTGCGACGGTGCCCGTGGGGCAGCCCGTGGTGCCTGCGGTGGTGCAGAACTGCTCATCGAATGCGCCGTCGAGCGCCGAGCTGAGCTGCGAGCGAAGCTGGTCGACGATCGTGCCCTTGAAGAGGTTCACGAGGAACGAAACGATCGTGCCCGTGAAGCCGCTGCCGGTGATGTTGATGTCGGCATCCTCGATGCCCTGACCGGCAACTTCCGAGATGGCGCCGACGTCGATGCGCGTGAAGCCCGTGCGTGGCGCGCGGGTCTCTTCGTTGAGCGAGATCGTGGTCTCGAGCGTCATGAACAGACGCGAGCCACGGCGCGAGTCGATATCGACGTTGATTGAGCCAAGGCCCGTCACTGGAATCGGAGCACGCGCACCCGCTGCGTTCCGTGAGTCGACGATGATCTGAATGACCGCGCGGATCTGGTTTGGCCCGGTGGGGATCAAATCCAGGTTCACGATCTCGCCGCGCGCGAAGCAGTTGTTCGCGGGGCAAATGGTCAGCGTCGGATCCGGGAGCACCGGGATCGGAACGGTCGTCACCGTGCGTGGAATCGGGAAGGTCAGCCCGCCCGACACGAAGCGATCGACGATGCCCGTGATGTTGCTCTCGACAAAGCCGATGCCTGTACTCGTCAGGCGAATCTGCCCTGAGTTCGCGATGCGTGGCGCGGCGGCGGGGAAGCCTCCGGGGATCGGCTGCACGCCGCATCCTGCGCATCCTGAACAGCCGCCACCGCCACAGGCGAAGACGAACATGATCACGAAGCACGCGATCAATGGTTTCCAGAAAGAGGCGAGTCGGTCTCGCACTCCTCGATTTGCTGACTTCCCAGCCGGGAAAGAACTAAGCCGAGCCATACGACCTCCGCGGCGCGCAATGACGCCGTGTCCGATGGTACAGAGGGGCACGGCTCCGAATCAACGCGGGGCAGTAGATATCTGCACAAAAAGAAAGGCGATGCCTCTCGGCACCGCCTCCTCATCGAACGACGCAATGCGTCGGAGCGCTGGAATTCAGGGCGTGATGTCGATGCCCTGCGCTGCGAAGTTGGCCACGAGGTGCCACGCGTTGCAGGTGGTATCGGGGTCGCAAACCGTCGTCGTTCCAGCGGGATTCTGCATGCACGACGTTGGGCTACAGAGCGAGTCGGGCTTCGCCGTCCAGGTCGACTGGGGCATGTCGCAGACGGGCTGCGTGAGGCTGCCTGCAACGACGGAGCAGAGGGTCGAGTTGATCGGCGGCACGTTGATCGAGCCGGTGCGCGCCGTCGCCACCTCGAGGTAGCCATCGAGGGTGCCTGGCGTCGAGAAGGCAGGGCCGCGGAGGTGCTCGCCAATGCAGCTGCGCATGTCGCTGAGCGGCGCAGAGGAGATGCGCACGTCGCGCAGGTTCAAGACGAGCTGGAGCGTCACGCCCGTGGGGTCGAAGATCGGAATCTGAAGTGTCGTGCCGAGGCTTGGCGTCGTGCTGACCGTCTCACCCATGAGCGTGCCGGTGAGCATGGCCGGCGGGTACATCGTCGTGCCGAACGAGTACGTGCCCGTCGCAGCATCGCGCGTACCGAAGCCCGTGGTGATGTCGACCGGTCCATCCGACTCCGCGCCGGTCGCGCGAACGAGCCAGTTGAACGTCTCGGCGCCGAGCGAAACGTTGAGGAGATTGTCGACCATCATCGAGGCGAGTGGCGAGGCCGTGGGCTCGGTGATGTCGATCGCGCGAAGGCGGTACTCCGGTGCAGCCTGGTTCATTGCCTGCGACTGCCGGTAGCAACACGCGCCATTCTGATTCATCGGGTCGGGGATGGGCGTGGTCCCTGACTGCATTGGGCAGGGGCTCATCACGCGGCCTGTGTCGCTTCCGATCGCGCCCGTGTCATTGCCGACCGTACCTGTGTCGTTGCCGACGGGGTCGGAGGGACAGCCACCCAAAGCGAGAGCAAGTGAAGAGACGGCGAGCGCGGAAGCAAACGGATGACGCATGGACACTCCTTGAGACGAGAACGAACGGGAAAGAGCGACTACGATCGACGAAAGCGCGACTTCAATCAAGTCGCGCTTTCGTTTTTGGCCTTCGAGGGCCGTGACCTTGGGTGTGCTCAGCGAAGCTGGCGAAGCTCGGCGTCCGTCGCGAAGTGCGCGAGGCGTGCGAAGGCGGCGTAGCGCTCCTTCACCTCGCTCTGCGTCACGGTCGTGAGGCGATCGACCGAGATGCCCTCGACGCAGAACGAGGCGACGACCGAGCCGTGAATCACAGCGCGACGAAGCGTCGCCGAGTCGAGCTTATCTTCGGCCGCGATGTAGCCGAGCATGCCGCCTGCGAAGGTGTCGCCTGCGCCCGTTGGGTCGACAACTTCCTCGACCGGGAAGGCCGGTGCGTTGAACACAGAGCCATTCTCGAAGAGCAATGCGCCGTACTCACCGCGCTTGATGACGACCATCTTCGGGCCCATCTCGGCGAGCACACGTGCCGCACGCGCGATGTTGTGCGTGCATGCGAGAAGGCGCGCTTCCTCCTCGTTGATGACGAGCATGTCGATGCGCTTGAGCATGCGCTCGAGCTCCTTCGGCGTGCCTGTGATCCAGAAGTTCATCGTGTCGGCGATGACGAGCTTCGGGCGCTCGACCTGATCGAGCACTTCGACCTGAAGGTCGGGGTGGATGTTGCCGAGCATCAGGTACGGAAGGTTGCGATGCGAGGCGGGAATCTTCGGGTGGAAGTCCGCGAAGACGTTGAGCTCGGTCTTGATCGACTCACGGCTCGTGAGGTCGTTCGAGTAGCGGCCCTCCCAGTGGAACGTCTTGCCCTTGGCGACTTCGAGACCGCTCGTGTCGATGCCCTTGTCCTTGAGGAGCGTGACAGCGCTCTCCGGGAAGTCTTCGCCGACGATGCCGACGAGCTTGGTGGGCGCAAAGAGCTGGCCCGCAAGCGACGCGAAAGTGGCCGAACCACCGAGCACGTAGGGGTGCGTTCCGAGGTGGTTGTGGATGGTGTCTTGAGCGACAGAGCCAACGACGAGCATCGAGGACATCGGACGTTTCCTTCTCTTGACCAGCCAGGCTGGTAGTCATTCAGGCGGCCCTTGGGCCAGCAAAGCGGGCGCAACAGAGCAGAGGCGGCGCGCCGCGACAAGGGCGCTTTGCGTGAAGCTGCGGAATTTCCCCTGCGAGGCGACCTCAGGTGAGGCCAAGCGTGCGACCGATCAGTGTCGCGAGGCGCGCTTTCGCTTCGGCAGGGATGTGATTGGGCGGGGTCAAAATGGCGTGATCGAGCGCGCGCGCGGCGGGGCTCAATGCGGGGTCGGGAAGGTTCGCCGCCACCTCGCGGACGATCGCTTGTGCCGCAGCGACATTCTTTTTGAGCACCGCGATCACGGCATCGACCGTCACGGGCTCCTCTTCAACCTTCCAACAATCGTAGTCCGTGACGAGCGCGACGGTCGCATACGGAAGCTCGCACTCGCGGGCCAGACGCGCCTCAGGAAGGTTCGTCATGCCGACCACATCCGCACCCCAGCTTCGGTAGAGATTCGACTCTGCGCGCGTCGAGAATTGCGGGCCCTCAATGCACACGTAGGTGCCGCCGCGATGCGCACGTGCACCTGTCTTCACGGTCGCTGCGTGAAGCGCCGCCGAGAGCGCGGCATCGATCGGGTCGGAGAAGCCAACGTGGGCCACAACGCCGACGTCCTCAAAGTACGTGCAGGGCCGATTGCGCGTGCGGTCGATGAACTGATCGACGAGCACGATGTCGCCTGGATGCATCTCCTCCTTGAGCGAGCCCACCGCCGACACCGAGACGATCTGCTCGGCGCCCGCAGCCTTCAGCGCGAGCAGGTTCGCGCGGTAGTTCACGCGATGCGGAGGATGACGATGATCTCGTCCATGGCGCGGCAAGAAGAGCAGGCGTGTCTCGCCAAGGTAGCCCTCGATGATCGCATCGGAGGGCAGGCCAAAGCCGAGATCGACAGTCGACTCTGGCAGCTCACGCCGACGTTCGAGGCCAGGCATATCGTAGAGACCGCTGCCGCCGATGACTCCAAGTACGCGCATGAGAACCCTCTTTTCGAACAGCTTTCCCGCGGGAAAGAGCCTGCAAAACGGCCGCTGCTTAGCACGCACTTCGGACGCAGACGGTCGTCGCAACGCAGAACGCAAAAAAGCCCGCCGAAGCGGGCTCTTTGCATTGTTTCGAATCGCTCAGCGCCGAAGCGCTTCAGCACGATTCACGATGCGTGGCGTGAGGAAGATGAGGAGCTCGTTGCGCTCGTCACGAACACGGCGGCGCTGGAAGAGCACACCGAGAATCGGGATGTCACCGAAGAACGGAACCTGATCGACCTGACGACCTGTGTTGCGTGTGTAGATGCCGCCAATGACTGCCGTGTGTCCGTCTTCAATCAAGAGGTCGGTCTCGGCCTCGCGCTTGAGGATGGTCGGGTCACCACGTGTCGAGGTGCGGTTGAAGTCGGGCTCATCGCGCGTGACCTTCACGTGCATCGAGACAGAGCCGTCTGCCGTCACGTGCGGACGCACGCGGAGCTCAAGCTTGGCCTCTTGGAAGGCCGTCTGAACACCCTGCGCGCTGACCTGCGAGTAGGGAATCAACGTGCCCTGCGCGATGTGCGCGTCGTGATTGTCGAGCGTGAGAATGCGTGGGCTCGAGATGATGCGGACGACACCGTTCGCTTCAGCAGCCGAGAGACGAACCGCGAGGTTCACACCACCGCCGAGTGCACCGAGCGTCACACCGATCGCGCCGCCTTGGCCGGTCGCCGTCGTTGCAGGAAGGTTCACTGCGTAGTTGGGCGTCGGCACAACACGCTGGAAGGGGCTCAAGCCGGCGGTTGGCGAGGTCGCGTCGTAGTTACCGCCAGTGACGCCTACGTTCGACGGGAAGATGAGTCCGGTTGGGTTGCCCGTGAGCGAGTTCATCGTCACGTCGCCGCCCCACTGGATGCCGACGTCACGCACGTAGGTGCTCGTCGCTTCCACGATGCGCGCTTCGACCAAGACCTGTGGCGTCTGCGTGTCGAGCGTGCGCACAAGCTCTTCGATGTCGTCGAGGTTGTCGCCAATGTCGCGGATGATGAGAACGTTGGTGCGGTCATCGACCGAGACGCTGCCGCGTGTCGAGATCAGCTCTTGAACACGCTCTTGAAGCTCACTGGCCGTCGCATAGCTGACGGGCACAAGGCGCGTCTCGACCGGAGCCAACTCTTCGAGCTGCTTGCGGCGTGCAATCGCGAGCTCGCGCTCCTTCTCGAGGCTCTCAAGCGGCGCCACGCGAATGAGGTTTCCGCGACGCACCATGCCCAGACCCTTGGCCTGAAGGATGACTTCAAGGGCCTGATCCCAGGGCACGTTGCGCATGCGAATCGTGACGTTTCCGCTCACGTCATCGCTCGTGACGATGTTCACGCCACCCGTCTCGGCGAGGAGACGAAGGATGTTGTGAATGTCTGCGTTGTTGAAATCGAGATCGATGCGGCGACCGCGATACGCGCGGCTTCCGCGTGCTGCGTCGACCTGAAGTGGAACGTCCGTGAGGAACGCTGCCGCTTCATCGGAATCCAACGTGGCATCCATCGCCATGTCGTCGGCCTGCATCTCGGCCGCGTAGTCCGTCTCGCGCGCAATCGTGCGTCCACGTGGACGCGGATCCTCGTCGGCGTTGGCGCCTTCAGAGAAGATCCAGACGATGCGGTTGCCCTCGCGGATCGCCGTGCCTTCCGCACCATCGGCGCGTTCGACTTCCACGATGGTGCGGCCGCTCGACTCACGAAGATGCGCACCGCGCACCAAGCTCGACGCGCTCTCGGCGACATCGAGATCACGCTGCGCCGTCGCATCGACGGTTGCGCCGCGAATCTCAAGGCGTGCTGGACCAAGCGCACCCGGAAGCACGCGGAAGTCAGCCCCTCGCGAGAGCGTCACGACAACGCGCTCACGACCATCGCGACGCTCGACCGCCACACCGCGCACCGAGAGCGGCCCAACGGGTGCTTCGGCAGCAGGCTGCGCAGCCGCTCCTTCGACCACACGATCGAGGCTGACGATGAGACGCCCTCCTTCGACCCGTGCCTGATATGAAACCGCATGACGCGTCGCGAGCTCCAAGCGCACGCCATGCGCGTCTTCTGACGTCATGGAGCGTACGATCAGGCTCGCGTCGCCCGTGAGCGATAGACCTCTCTCGGGCATCGACGCGCCCTCGACCTCGATGACGACGACACGACCTTCTTCTCGTGATCTCACCGCGTAGGAGGGAACTCCGAAGCTGCCCCGGATCGAAATCTCGGCGCGCTCCTCATTCCCTCTCACGGAGAGACCTTCAACCCGCGCGGCGTGCGCGACTGACGAGCCATCCGTCGTCTGTGCGTAGGCGGGAGTTGCACCCGTACTGGCACCGATGACGAGCATGCTGGCCAGCACTATGCCCAGCGACCTCTGCATTGCGTTCTCCTTTGAGCAGCCTTGAGCAGCCACCTGAAGCGATGCCCACAGGGCACTGCCACTCTCCACACGAGTGTCAGCGGGCTCGCGCATGCGGGCAAAAAAACGGCATCGATTTGCGCACGACGCCACGGGCGAAAGAACCAGCTACCCTGAACGCATGACTGCAATCGCACCCGAAGCGCCCGTTCTCCTCTTCGATGGCGTGTGCAATCTCTGCAGCGCGGCGGTGCACTTCATCCTTGAGCGAGAGGAGAAGCCGACCTTGCAGTTCTGCGCGCTTCAATCCGAGAAAGGACGCGCGCTGCTTGAGGCGCACAAGATGCTGCACGTCATTGCGCATGCGGACCCGGAGTCGCTGGTGCTGATCGAGGATGGCCAAGCCTATGAGCGCTCCGATGCAGCCCTTCGTATCGCGAAGCATCTGCGCGCTCCTTACCGCTACGGACGCATCTTTCTCTTCGTGCCGCGCTTTCTGCGCGACCTCGGCTATCGCTTCATTGCGCACCACCGCTATCGCTTCTTCGGCAAGACCGACTCATGCCTTGTACCGACGAAGGAACTGCGCGCACGCTTCATCGCCTGAGCCGCGTCCTCCGGGTTCGCTGCGATCGTTCGCTTTTCGAAACTCGACTCTGTTAGGGTCGGACAGGACCCGCTTATGACCGACGACAGAGACGATCGACAGAGCGATGCACCCGCGGATTTGAGCCGCGAGCGCGAGACATTCGTTCGCCAGTTTTTGCGCCGCGGGTTCGAGATTACCGAGACGGTGATCTCCGAGAACCAAGAGCTGCGCGATACGCTGGAGAGGCTGCGCGAGGAGAATGGACGCCTCCGCGCCCAGCTCGCGAGCAACGACGCGATCCGCGACTTGATCCGCAAGATCGAGGAGCTTGAGGTCGAGCGACGTGCGCTCTCGATCCGCTCGGATGAGCTCGCGGAGAGTTCACGCGAGAGTGAGCAGCGCAGCATGGCTGTCGAAGCCGAGCTGCATGATCTCGCGAACCTCTACATCGCAGCCACACACCTGCACTCGACACTCTCGCTCAAGGGCGTCGTCAAACACTTGGCGGAGTTGCTCCAACAGCTCGTCGGTGCAGAGCGCTTTGCGATCTATGTGTCCGACCCCAACGGCAAGATGGCGCGCAGCATCTACGCAGAGGGCATGGATGCACCGGACGTGATCGTCGGCGAGAGCCCCACGGGCCTTGTGATGGCGATGCGCGTTCCGAAGATTGAAGACGCGCCGCATCCTGCAGGCACGATCGAGGCGCCCGTTGCCACCGTGCCGATGTTGGTTCGCGATGTCTGCGTGGGTGCGATCACCATCGTCTCGGTGTTCCCGCAGAAGGAGCGCTGGGCTGGCGTCGATCGCGAGTTCCTCGCACTGCTCGGCTCGCACGGAGGCACCGCGCTGATGGCAGCCTCACTTCAAGCCGACCGCAGTGCGGACCTGCACGGGCCTGGGAAGTCCAACACGTACGACCCGCTCGATGCGCTCCGCAACATCCATGAACACCTCGCACGCTTCCGTGATGCAGGCTGAGACATGAACGGAACCGAGAAAAGCAACATGTCCGACTATTCTTGTTTGGTCGTCGAAGACTCCCCGATGATGCGCCAGCTCATCGTGTTCGCCCTGGCGCGTGTGAAGCGTATTCAGATCACGGAAGCCGAAGACGGCGTCGATGCACTCCGCAAGCTCGCATCGACCAAATACGATCTCATCCTCACCGACATCAACATGCCCGTGATGGATGGGCTCAAGCTCGTGAAGCGCATCCGTGCCGATGCCAACCACGCGCAGACGCCGATCATCGTCATCACGACGGAAGGCTCCACGGAGGACCGTCAGCGTGCGATGGCCCTCGGCGCAAACGCCTACATCACCAAGCCAATTCAAGCGCCGCAGGTGATCCAAAAGGTCAAAGAGCTGCTCAAGCTCCCGTAGGATCGCGCTGCCCTAGGTACCCGATGCCGACCGCGCTCAACGTGGCTTGGAAGGAGCTGCCCCAAGAGGCCCTGCGCGAGGCCGCCCTCTGCGATGAACACGCACGGGGCGCGCTGGAGCTCTTCCATCCGTGCACCGGCGTCTTCCTCATTCGGGCAGCCGGCCACCTCACGCTGGCTTCCACGGAGCGCTGGATTGCAGCGTTTATGCCGCTCTACGAGACGGGCGAGGTCTTCGACTACTTCCTCGATTGGGAGCTTGTGACTGGCTACGACTCTGAGGCGCGCAAATACCTCACGGACCACGTCGCGAAGCTGAAGCGCAGTGTCCGAAGCATCCGCTTTGTGACCGGCAATCCAATCGTTCGCATGGGCGTTCAGGTCGCCTCGATCCCCATCACCTTCGCCGGGCTGCACCTCGAGACCCTCTCGCGCGAGAAGTTCTCGCAAGCACTCGCCGAACGCTGTGGCTGAAAGGGCTCGTTGAAGCTCAGCGCCTTCGTTCGCGTTTGAGCCTTCGCAGAACCACCTCCAGCACCTGGCGCTCGCTCAGCTGCGGGCTGCGCTCTTGCTCCTTCTCGACGAGTGACTCGACCGCGCGTGCATCGTGCGTGAGGTGCCGAAGCTCCGCACGAAGCGAGGCGACGGTTGCGGGGCGCTTGCGCGTCGCTGACTTCGCCATCGCAAAGAGCGTGGCGCAACCGAGCACGACGAGACCGAGCACGAACCAAGACTCCATGTGCCCGAGGGTGCGTGACGTGGAAGGCCCCGTCGAGTTCCGAGAGCTCACACCTCAGCGCTCGATGATGTCCTCGCCTGTCTCGCGCAGGTCGGAGAGCTCAAGCTCGCGTGGGGGTGCGCGCTGCCCAAGAGGACGCTCAGCAGACACGGCGGGCGCAGTCGGAATCGGAAGACTCTCGGGGGAAGTGACGCGCGCGAGGGGAAGCACGGATGCGGGGCGAACCGTCCCTGGGATCATCGTCTCGGGCTCAGCGCGGTCATAACCCGCGTCCTCCGCGACGAGGTGAAATTGCTTGGCCACAAGGGCCGCAAGCGCACCGAATGCAAAACCTCCGACGTGGGCCCAATACGCCACGCCGCTGAGGCCACGGTAGTCGAGCAATGCCTTGAAGAGCTCAAGCGTGACCCACATCGGAAGGACGACCCAGGCAGGCACCTGCCAACTTCCCCAGCGAGGCCGAAGGAGGAGGAACGAGAGCCAGGCGATCTTGATGCGCACCTTCGGATGGCCGACGACAAACGCGCCCATCAAGCCTGCGATCGCACCAGATGCACCCACCAGCGGCGTGAGGCTCTGCGGTGCCGTGATGTAGAACGCAAAGAGGCCCGCAAAGCCGCTGAAGACGTAGAGCAGCAAGAAGGCCCAGCGCCGCCAGAAGCTCTCCAGGAGGCCGCCCGCGATCCACAAGAGCAGCATGTTGCCGCCGAGGTGAAAGATGTCGGCATGCATGAACATGTGCGTGAAGAGACGCATCGGCGTGGGCGCGCCCGAGCGCCATCCGAAGCGAACACTTGGCATCATGTTGATGGCATCGACAAGGCCTCTGACGCTCTCCTCAAGCGCGCGATCCCCCGCAGTGGCAGCAGGCCGCGAGTCATCGATGAGCGGGCGAATGACCTCGTCGAGGACGCTGGGCAGGCCGTTGACCGGAAACGAGATACGCGCCCGCGGATAGCCCACGCGCACCGCCGTGAAGTGCTCGGCGGCCTCCTGCACAGCGACATTTGAGCGCTCGCGCGCGTCGGCCCCGATCAGGTGCACTGCACAACACGTCACGATCAGCGCATACGTGGCCCAAGGGCGCTCGTAGACAGGCTGATCGTGCCCCCAAGGCAGAAAGAAAAACATCGCGCGAGGGTAACGCTTCTTTCGACGCTACCCAAGATGGCGGCGAAGGCCACCCATCGCTTTGGCCGCGAGGCGATGAAAGAGCGGGCGCATGAAGGGCGACAGGAGCCTGCGTGCGCCGAGCATCTGAAACTCAGCCTGCCAGTGCACTTCCGCGTGCTCGCCCCGCGGGAGCACATGGATGAAATCCGTCGCGCGTGTTCCGCTCCCCGTGCCCACGAGCGTCGCCTTGCGAAGCACAGCGTCATAGGCCGTCATCTCGTAGCGCATCGGCACCTCTTGCCCTGCAAAGCGCGCCACCACATCGAAGCTGGAGCCGACACGCAGCGGGCCTTCATCACGTCGCGTGACGCGCGCGATGCCCGGATCCCACGCGGGCAAGTGGGTGAAGTCGGCAAGGTAGGCGAAGGCTTCGTCTGCATCCTTGCGAAGTTGCACGCGGTCTTCGACGCGAATCATGAAAACGCTCCTTCGTTCAGGCCTGTGATGTGAAGCAGTCGCGACCAGAGTGCGTCGCGCTCATCGGCTCGCTCCTCTGTGGAGGGACGCATGTGCGTCGGCTGCGCGGCGCGGTCGAAATAGAAGCGACCGTTGGCCTCCTTGGCGCGGTCTGCGAGGGCCAGGAAGAGCACCGTATCGGCACCCTCCGCAGGGCTTCGGAGGATGGCGCGCGTCAGCCAATGAAAGCGCGGAAGCGAGGTGCGCACGCCTGGTGTATCGGCCCAGCCCGGATGCATCGCACTCACCTTGATGGGCAGCGAAGCGGTACGCGCGAATGCTGCGAGACGCTCACTCACGATCACCTGCGCACGCTTGGCCCGCGCGTATTGACGAACGCCATCGAAAGCCTTGGAAGCAGCATCGCCGGGCTTCATCTCAAAGAGCGCGGGGAGGTCGAGACGCTCGGCGTACATGCCGCCTGAGGAGACGTGAATCAGACGCGCATCCGTGGAGCGCGCGAGGTTCTTCCAGAGCGCATGCGTGAGCAGAAGCGGGCCGACCAGATGCGTTGCGACCGTCGTCTCCAGGCCCTCGTGGGTAAACGTCGCGGTGTCGACGAGCGCGCCCGCGTTGTGCACGAGGATGTCGACCGCGCTCTCTTCAAGCGAGGCTGCGAACGCGCGAATCGATGCGAAATCACTGACATCGAGCTTCATCACCCGCGCACGTTCCGCATGCGGCAAACCTGCGCGAACACGCTCGCCTTTGGCCGTATCGCGGCACGCCAGGATGACGCTTGCACCGCGCTCCAAGAGCCCGCGTGCGATCTCAATCCCAAGCCCCGAGCTTGCGCCAGTGACGACGGCAATGCGGCCTGCTTGAGGCGTCTCAAGCTCACCTGGAATGAAGCTGCGTGCGTGCCTGCGAAAGCCGGTTCGATCGAACGAGAAGAGAATGGAACGGTCGAGGAGGGCTTGAAGCACACAGTCTGTGTGGTGCTCTCGCACGCCAACCGCAATGGGCGCGGCGCTTGTCGCTCACACCGAATCGGGCGGCATCAACATGCCGGGGTCGCGTGTGGGCGCGGGGGCCGCGGATGGCGGCGATGTCGTGGCCGGCATCACGCTTGTTGTGATCGAAGGCGCACTCCCATGCTCGGCAGTTGCAGGTGCGGCTTGCACCGAGGTCGGCATGCTCGAAGTCGGCATGCTCGTCGCGGGAATCGCAGCCGCTTCGGGCGCGGTCGCCTCGCGAAGGCGCGCTCGGCGCGGATGACGACGATGGCGTCGCGCAGGCTCGAGCGCTGCAGTCGGCGCAGCTTCCGTCGGCGCAAGGAGCGCCTCCAGCGAGGGTGCAGGCGTCGCGAAGAGCGCAGCCGAGGGCGTGCTCGGCGTGCTTGCAACCGCGCGTGTCGTTGGGCTCGCAGGCATGCGCTGCACGGCCACAGCCGCCGAGGTCTCCGCCTCCACTCGAATGGGAGATGCGGGCAGCGCGTAGAGCCAGAGGGCGGCCGCCATCCCCACCACGGAGCACGCAATCGCGGTGAGCGCCCAGCTTGAGCGCATTGGCGGAGGCGGTGGAGGCAGCGTCTGAAGGGCCTCGGAGGTCCCTCGGATCGCGTGCGTCACAAGGGTTGTCTCAAGCGGAGGCCGTGCTGCATCCATGCTGGCCCGGACCGTCTCGGCGGGCGCTGCTGCGGACGGAATCGATGGCTGTAGTGCCTGCACGCCCGTCGTCTCGCGCACCGCACTCTCGGGCAGTCCGAACGTGCTCGCGTCATCCTCGTCGGCCTCGACGCCAGCTGGAAAGCCATAGCGCTGCGTGCCCTCGTGACGCTTCTCTGGTGGGCTCTCCGGCCACTCTCGGGCCAAGGGCCGATGCCAGAGTTTCGTGTGGGGCTCGTCTTCCACGAGAGGCTTTCCAAAGCGGAGCGTGGCCTCGCGCTTTCCGGGCAACCTCAGTGCATCCACGGCCTTCTGGTGCGGCTCCACCACGCGCGGCGCGGGCCGCAAGAAGGACGAACTCGACATCTCGATCGTTGGCTCCATCCCGATCGCTGCGTGAAGCGCATCCTCGATTCGCTCACCAATCGGCTCGTCCTCCTCATCGTTGACGACGAGCACCTCGGCCTCGGGGATACGCAGCGCCACAGCCAGCGCCTCAATGCCGCGCACGGTGCGTAGCTGCGCGGCATCCGTGGCCCGGCCTCCGACGAAGCGACCGTGTGCGAGCGAGATGCGGGCGCGTCCCACGCCACTCTCGAAGACAAGGGTGGTCCCCTTCGTGCGCGCGGCGGCGAGCATGAGCGGCAGGGGGCCCAAAGGTGCGAGCTGAAAGACCGCACGTCGTGCATTCGCGAGCTCGCGTGCGACACGCAGTCGGTCCTGCTCCGAGGCCTGCAGGTGCACCAGCAACTGCGCGATCCGAAGCGGCGTGGCGGCGCCCTCGTCGAGCGCAGACCAAGGCGCGACGATCGGGTCCACCCAACGCAACACGGGGTGTTGCTCCAGCGCGCGCAGCGTCGTGATCACCGAGCCCGCGGCCAGCACAATCGCATCGGGAGGGGGGCTCATCTCCGCGTCGAGCATCGCATCCGAGAGGGAGAGCTCTTGCTCGCTTCCACGTCGATGAAACGCGATGACCTCAAAGTCCGCGTGCTCAAGGAGCCGACGCAATTCGCCCTCACGTGGGTGACCACCACCTACAACGACCACGCGGTGCTTTCGGACTTCGGCGAGCGAGCGCATCAGAACCTCCGCGGCTCCTTGTGCACATCGCGATCCAACGGCGTTGCTGCGAAAACCCTTACTTCTTCAGGCGATTTGGGTACTCGCGAGAGGACACTGTTACCCCCCAAGTACACACGCGCATGCGGGTCATCTTGCGGGTGCGGGCACCATCTCGAACTGCAGTGTTGCGCCATCGGCGAGGTCTGCGTGATGGAGCACAGCGCTTGTGAGCACTGCGCCATCGAGCGTCACGCGTGTCGGGTGAATCGAGACATCGCTCGCATTGGGAGCGTCCACGACAAGCTCGTTCGACCCCAGATGCAAGGTTGCATGCGTGACGAGCGGTGAGCCCACGATGAAAGTGTCGGTGCCTGCGATCGGGAAGAAGCCGAGCGCGGAGAAAAGGTACCAAGCGCTCATCGTGCCCGAGTCGTCGTTGCCCGGAAGGCCTGCAGGCCCAAGCGTGAAGTTGAGCGTGCGCGCCCAGGCGACAGCGCGCGATGTCCCCGCTTGATCGCCCCAGAGTGCGAAGAGATAGGGCGCGTGAATGTCGGGCTCGTTGCCCTGCCAATACCAGCTCGGCGGTGCAGCCCCGCGCCGTGTTTCAGGCAGCGAGTTAACGAAGAACGTGGTGAGGCGTGCGAGCGCCATGTCACGTCCGCCAAGCGTCTCAGCGAGGCCTTCGGGGTCTTGCGGCGCGAGCCAGAGGTACTGCCATGCGTTGCCTTCGGAGTAGGCCTCTGTCCACATCATCGGTGAGGCGGGGAGGAAGCTCCCATCTTCATTGCGTGCAACGAAGAAGCCCTGCGCAGGGTCGAAGACGTTCTGGTAGTTGCGTGCGCGCAGCGCGTAGCGGGCCTCGACGGCGCTCTCACCGAGCGCATGTGCAAGCGCACTCACGGCATGATCTGCATAAGCAAACTCCATCGTGCGGCCTGCGCTCGCAGAGCCTGTCTGGGCCGTCACATAGCCAAGGCGCAGATAGGGCTCCATCCCACCACGCGCTCCTGGTGCATCGAAGTCACCGCTTCGAAGGGCGATCTCATACGCACGGCGCACATCGAAATCATCGACGCCGCGCAGCAGTGAATCTGCGAGCACGATGACGGCGGGGTCACCCACCATGCCGCCTGATTCGCCTGTCCCGAGCGGCCACCGCGGGAAGGTTCCGCGCTGCTCACCCATCGCGAGGAGCGAGCGATTGAAGTCGCGCTGCGTCTCGGGCGCCAGCAGCGTGATGAGCGGATGCATCGTGCGGTACGTGTCCCAGAGGGAGAAATCTGTGTAGTAGGTGAAGCCCTCGGCGATGTGCTCAGCGCCATCGATCCCGCGGTAGTGCCCATCCACATCGGTGGCCAGCGTGGGCATCAAGAACGAGTGGTAGAGCGCCGTGTAGAAGATGCGGAAGTCATCCTCGCTGCGCGCTGCGATCTCCACCTGCGCGAGCCGCGCCTCCCATGCATTCGCAAGGCTCGTTTGTGCGCGCGCAAAGTCGAGATCACGCGCTTCCGCCTCGAGGTTCATGCGGGCATGCGCGATGTCGATCTGCGAGAGCGCAACGGCGACGATCACGGGGCGCTCGCCCGTGAAGCGAAGGAAGGCGCCGCCATCCACCGCGCTGCGCATCGTGCCGCTCTCGCTCAACACACCGCCCGCGCCCATCGCATCGGCAGGTGACCATGTTCCGTAGCTTGCAAAGCCCTCGCTGAAGCGCGCGACGAAGTGAAAGCGCACGCCGCCAAAACGACCGCTGTAGCCACCCGCAACAAGCACGCTCCCTTCAACTTCACGCGTCTCGGGCAAGATGCGAATCGCCCCCTCGCGCACCTCAACGCCAGGATGGGCATGCGCGAGATCGAAGACGATCGAGGCATCCGAGCCACTGGGAAAGGTCACACGATGAAGGCCCGTGCGCAGTGTTGCGGTGGTCTCCACTTGGATCTCGCGCCCGGCTCCAAAGCGCGGATCATCGAGCACCGTGCGGTACGTCGAGACGCTCGCTGTCTCACGTGTCTTGTCCATGTGCGCGAGAAGGCCGCGCGCGTTGGCCGTCGCGGCGGTGAAGCCAATGGTCGGCATGAAGGCGACGCCACCAAAATCATTGATGCCGACACCGTGCATGCGTGTGTGGCTGAAGGCGCGCACGAACTCGTCGCGATAGGCGTAGCCACTGCAGTGATAGAAGCCGAGCGCGTTGCCATTCATGTCGCCCGTATCAGGCCCTGGGCGCACCATGCCAAAGGGCATCTGCGGGCCTGGATGGGTGCTGCCGATGTCGCGGAAGGCGACGCCACCTGTGCCGATGAAGGGGTCGACGTAGGCCGCGTAAGGCGCAACGGCAGGGCGTGCTTCAGGCGGTGGCGCGGCATCGAAGACGCGCGCGTCGGGCAGTGCGCTGGGCGCATCCTCGGAGGTGCCCGCATCCAAGAGCGAGGCGTCCACGGAAGGGCCTGACTCGCAGCCCATGAGCGCGAGCAGCGTGGTGGGAATCAAGAACGCGCGAAGTGTGGAGTGCACCTCAAGAGCATAGAGGAGGTGCACACACCGCTGCACCTCACTCGCTGTCGCGCTCGTCCGTCTCGTCGGATGGGTCGCTCGCGTTGGCCGCGTTCGCGGTCTCATTCGGCGCCCCTGCAAAGCCGAAACGTGCAGCCAAAGCGCGCGCATGCTCGGGGTTCTTGGCGATGGCTTCCTGTGCCTGCGCAAGCAGCTGTGCGAACGCGGGAGACGACATCATCGCGCCGAGATCGGGAGGCATGTCGCCCTCGACCGAGGTGTCCGTAGCCGCGAGCTCGGGGTCGGTCCCCTCGTCGCGAAAGTCGTCATCGTCGTCGTCGAGCGGGTTCTCATCGCTGCTGTCCGTATCGCTGAAGGCCGGCATCGCGCCCATCAACTGCGAGGCGAGCGCCATCAGTGCTGGGTCGTTCAGCATCTCCATGAGGCCGCCTTGCGCGAGCGGTGATGCCGCCGCGAGGGCTGGGTCGGTTGCGTCGTCAAACGCTTGCTCGGACGACGAATCCGTCTGCTGGCGAAGGGAGGCCATCATCGACTGCATGGCCCCTTGAAGCGCCTCGTGATCGATCTCCTCGCCCTCGGCGCCGCGCGAGAGCAGCGACATCAAGGGATTGTTCTGCCACTGCTGCGGGATGAAATCGGCGGACACAATCGGGACCCACATGCCGAGCTCACCGATGCCCTCAATCACCGCGTCGTACGACTTCAAGGCGCGCGCCTGATCGACCGCGACATCAGGCAGACAGAAGATGCCGCGCGCATCGACGTGGGCATCGAGGTGTTCGCCGAGCAAGCGACGCAGCGCGACCGCGTGCGCCTCCGGGTCATCGCCAAAGTTCACATGCGTGTGAAAGAGGATGCAGTCATCGAGCACGTGCTCAAGCACACGAGGCTGCGCAAAGCCTGGAATGGACGAGGGCTCAAGGGGGATGTCACGCAGGCTGGAGCGCTTGAGAAGGGCGACGGCATCGATGCTCATTGGGGCGCCGATGTAGCAGGCGAGCGAAGAGAGCCCAAGCCCGAACTCGCTCCGACTTCAGCGTGCGCGCACGCGGTTGTTGCGGGCTCCATGCTCAAGCTCGACCAAGCCCAGGTGCTCCGCAACAGGCGTGACGTAGTTCGCGAAACGCCCGCGATAGCCTTTACGCAAGCCGTAGTAGCCGCCGACCGGATTTCCCTCATCACGCGCCCAAGCCTCGACCGTGCCCGCGGCCGTCGGCTTCCCCTCATCCGCATTGCCGAGCAACATCCAATCGCCATGCTTTTTCAGCATCGCGCGCAGATCGTCGAGCGCGCGGAATTGATACGAGAGCTGCGTGGCACCAACTTGAATGACGAGCGCATCGCCCTTCTTCGTCGTCTCACGCCACGCCAGGAACTCGGACGTATTGGGCGGTGTCTTGAGCTTCCACGGGTCCTCCGCCGTGCCCTCGCCGTAGGTGATGCGACTCATCGTGCGTGCTCCTCGGCCACGGTGGATCTGGCCATCGCGCCGACCCCGTCGGCGAATCGTTCGAAGGAAGGTTGGAGGTCGGGCATCGACTTCCAAATCATGCCGAGCATCAGCCCCGTGAACTCCTCGCGCATGTGAAATTCCGTGCGTGCTCCGCCGTCGATGGCTTGGAGCGTGAACGTGCGCGTCCCGCGGAAGAGCCCAAGCGGCATTCCACTCGTCCACACCATGCGGCGCGGCGCATCCCACTCGGCCACACGAAGTGAGAAGGCGCGCCCGGGGCTCACTTCCGTCCAGAGCTTGAACTGCCCTTGGGCCTTCAACTCGCCCTCGATGCGCGTGATGCCGAGTTTCGCTTCTTGAAGCCCTCGGGCATCGGTGAGCACAGCCCAAACACGCTCGGGTGAGGCGTCGAAGACGCGGCGCACTTCGTAGAATTTCATTCGAGCAATCCTTGGGTGGAAGACATGTCGCCCAAGGGTAGGCCCCACCAACATGACATCTAGTGTCATGTTCCTTTCACCATGCGCGCATCTCGTCTTCTTCGGATTCTTCTCCTCCTCCAGAACCGCGGGAAGCTCACCAGCGTGGCGCTCGCCGAAGAGCTTGAGGTCACACCGCGCACGATTCTGCGCGACGTGGAGGCACTCGAAGAGGCAGGCCTGCCGATGGTCGTGACGCAGGGCCATCACGGCGGAATCGAGCTTGGCTTCAACGTGCGCACGCGGCTGACCGGGCTAGGAGGCCGAGGCGCTCGCTGTCGTCCTCTTTCACCCAACGCCCGCGCTCGAGGAACTTGGCATGACGCACGCGGGCAACGTGGCGCGCAGCAAGCTCATCGAGTCTTTTCCCGATGCCGTGCGCGAGCGACTTCTCTTGGCGTCACGACGCTTTCAATTCGAGGCCCCGAAGAGGCCCGTGCTCGACCCGCGCATTGCCGTCCTTGCCGAGGCGATCCGCGGTGGCAAGCGTGTGCGGCTTCAATACGCATCGCCCAAAGAGCGCCTGATTCACCCCATCGGATTGCGCATGCTCGGGAAGGAGTGGGCGGTGATCGATGCACGCGACCCGAAGCGACCGATCCCCAAGCATCTCTGGGGCGACATCAACATCTCGGGCCTTCGCTTTGATGGCGTGAAGAGTCAGCCGCGGAGGAACTGATCAAGCACGCGCTCGATGAGGGCGATGGGAACGACGCGCGGCTTCTTCTCGATGAGAAAGCGAATGACATTCCCCGTCACGGTGTAGGTGCCGACGATCATGCCAAGTGGCGTACGCAGCGCGTAGTGCCCGCGCTCGGTATCACCCTCCCAGGTGCTTCCGAACTTCACAGACTCTTGCTTCGCGCGCGCGAGGGTCCCGGGGAGATCGGTCAACGTTCGCTCGATCGGGTCGTGACTCATGCGTGCACTCTCGCACGCGGTGTGAGATTCGCGACCGATTCGGAGAGGCGAGAAGCGTAGAGTCTTCCTTGGCGTGTCCCACGAGATCGAAGCGACCCCATCCCTCCTCACCCGCATCAACGGCGCGCTTCTGATTCGACCGGGGGAGGGGCGAAGAAGCGCGCTTCTCTTCACGCATTTGCTGCTCGCCTCGGCTGTCTTTGTCATGGGCCGCACGGTGCGCGACACGCTCTTTTTGAGCCGCGCATCGATCGACCACCTGCCTTGGATGTTCGTGCTCTACGGCATTGCATCCGCCATCACGGTGTTGATCTACAGCCGCCTCGCGGACCGACTCCCGCGAGAGCGCGCGATCATGGTTTGGTGCGGCATCGGCGTGGTCTCGTACCTCGCAACATGGTGTGCGGTGCGGGCCTCGCTCGGGTGGGTCTACCCAACGTTCTATGTGTGGTCGGAGGTCTTCGCGAACCTTGCGATCTCGCAGTTCTGGACACTCGCCAACGAGCTGCATGACCCGCGCGCAGCCAAGCGCCTCTTCGGCACGATTGGCGCCGCACGTGTGCTCGGCGTGATTGTGGTGGGCCTGGGTGCAGGCTCGATCGTGCAAGCCATCGGGACAGAGCAACTGCTCTTTGTGCTCGCGGCCCTGCAGCTCGGTATCGGTGCCCTTGCCGCGAAGCTCGCGAAGGAACCGCGCGCGATCAAGGCGATGCCCGAGACAACGCCTGTCGAGCGACGACGCAAGCCTCCCTCGATCCTCGGCAATCGCTACGTTTGGTCACTCTCCGTCATGCTGCTCTTTGCCTTCGCTGCGCTCACGATCGGCGACTTTCAGTTCAAGGCGATCGCACGCCAGACCTACAGCGAAGACGCGCTCGCGCAGTTCTTCTCGTACTTCTACGCGGTCACCGGAATCGTCTCGTTCATCTTCCAAATCTTCGTCACCCCACGCCTGCTCGCGCGCCTTGGTGTGGGTGCCGGCATGAGCGTGATGCCAAGTGTCTTTGGGCTCGCGAGTGCGACCTTGCTCGGGCTTCCAATCCTGCCCGTCGCGACCGTGATGAAGTTCGCCGACAACGGCTTTCAGTACACGATTCACGACACGACGCTACAGGCCCTCTACGTGCCCTTCGTGGCCGCAACGCGCGCACGAACGCGCGTCTTTCTCGATGCCGTCGTGAAGCCCATCGCCTACGGCTTGGGGGGCCTCTTGCTGCTGCTCTTCGCGCGGCACATCTCGGTGCAGGCACTCTCCTACGTATCCTGCGCACTGGTGTTGGGATGGGCGATTTCGATCCCGGTGGTTCGGCGACTCTACCGACGCGAGCTTGAGCGAACACTCTCTGCGACCGAGGGTGTGATGGGCCTCTCGGATGAGCCGCTCGTCGACGCAGACAGCATTCATTTGCTCGATGACGCGCTCGCTTCGAAAGACGAGAGCACCGTGCTCGCAGCCCTCGAAGAGTTTGACGCGATGGACGCTATGCTCTTTGCACCGCGTGTTGCGCGTGTCGTCTCGCATCCAAACGCGCTCGTGCGTGTCGCGGCGATGAATGCGCTCGGCAAGATGGGTGCGCCTGCGCGTGAGGCCGCGGTGGATGTGGCGCCCATTCGAAGTGCACTTCACGACCCGTCCCCTGAAGTCCGTGCCTCCGCGGCGCATGCGCTCTCCGCACTCACGAGCGATGACGCCAACGATGCGCTCATCCCGCTCCTTGAAGACGAGGCCCGCCTTGTACGCACGGCCGCCCTCGCAGGCCTCCTCTCTCATGGCGGTTTGGATGGCGCGATGGTGGGCGGTGCGCGCTTGCTCACCCTCACGCAGTCGAGCGACTTCGAGGATCGTGTGGATGCGGCGTGCGCGCTGGAAAGCCTTGGTGCGCAAGGCTTTCGTCAAGTTCGCCCCCTGCTCGCTGACCCAAACCCAGCGGTGCGACGCGCTGCGGTTCGCTCTGCACGCGGCATCGGTGACAAGCGCCTGGTCGAGCCCTTGATCGAGGCGCTCTTTGATCCGCTCACCACCAACGCAGCGGGCGTCGCACTAGCGGGGATCGGCACGAGCGCAGCACCCAGGTTGGTCGCCTTGCTGCTCGACCCGAAGACACCGCGCACGGCACGTCTGCAGCTTCCGCGCGTGCTCCGAACGATCCCCTGCGAGGTGAGTTGGCTGGGCGTGCATCGCGCCGCCTCCGACCCCGACTCGCATCTGCGACTTCGCTCTTACGCAGCGCTCTCGCAGCTGAGGGCTCGGATGAATCGCGGGCCGCTTCCACTCCATGAGGTGCGCGCTTGGATTCTTCGCGAGGTGAACGAGACGTACTCGGTGCTCGCGGGATGGTCGGCCGCGAAGAAGCGTTTCGGCTCGCCCCTGCTCGATGAGGCGATCGCGTTTCGTGAGGTGCGCGGAGGCCGTCGCATCCTGCGCATCCTTGAGCTGCGCTACCCGCCTGAGCCCCTGCGTCTTGTGCGTGAGCGTCTCGACCGCGGGGCCAAGCGCGGCAATGCGCTCGAGCTTCTGGACAACACGATCGACGCGACGCTGCGCCCGCTCGTCATGACCTTCTTTGACGACGCGCCGGTGGAACAGAAGCTTGCCGAGGCATCGCTGCCCCCGCCGCCCTCGCCTCTTGACTTCATGCGTCTCCAGCTCGCGCACCCGAACCCTTTCGTCGTGATGCTCGCGCTCGATGCGCTCACCCAGGCACGCGAAGCGATTGCCGTCACAGAGGCGAAAAGCCTTCTGAAGCATGCGGATCCGCTCGTGCGCGAGGGAGCCGTTCGCGCGCTTGCGATGCTCTCTCCAGGCACGTCGGCCGAGCTCATTGGTCCCCTCACAGGCGATGCGGACGCCGTCGTTGCACGGGTCGCAAGCGCTGCACTCAAAGACCCCTCCAGCACCGAGGCCATCGTGAATTCTACTGTCGAAAAGCTGCTCGCTCTGCGCGCCGCACCTGTCTTTGCGAAGCTGCGAAGTGAGGACTTGGCCGTGCTCGCACGCGTCTCGGAGATTGAGTCCTTCGATGCGGGGCAGACCATCTTCGCGGAGGGGGAGATGGGCGATGCCCTCTTTGTCGTCGTGCGCGGCGCCGTCGAGATTCAGCACGAGGGACAAAAGCTCGCGACGCTCGGCAAGGGCGAGGCGTTCGGTGAGATGGCTGTGCTCGATGCGGGCCCACGCAGCGCGACCGCGGTGGCGGCGACCTCGACGCAGGCACTGCGCATCGGCAGCGAGGCCTTCTACGACGTGCTGCATGAGCAAGTGGAGATTGCCGAAGGCATCATTCGCGTGCTCAGTGCGCGCCTGCGTGAGGCCAACGAAGCACTTGAGGCTGCGAAGTCAGAACTGCTGAAAAGCCATGATTCGCAAGGCGAATCGAAAGGACGATGAGCCATGTTCGAATCTGCGGAACTCGGCCGCACGCTCTCGAAGGCGGACTACGCGCGTGAAGTCCCTACGCTCCGCGAGAAGCTCCTTGAGGTTCAGTTCGAGCTTCTCGAGAACAAGCGCTTTGAGACCCTCATCCTGATCGGAGGCGTCGACGGCGCTGGGAAGGGCGAGACCGTCAACATGCTCCATGAGTGGCTCGACCCGCGTCATGTCCACACGCATGCGCTCGGGGTGCCCACCGAAGAGGAGCATGCGCGCCCGGCCTACTGGCGCTTCTGGAGACAGCTTCCTGAGCGCGGCAAGTTCGGGATCTTCTTCGGCTCTTGGTACACGCAGCCCATCGTCGATCGCGTGTTTCGACGCACGAGCGAGCTTGAGCTCGATGGCGCCGTGGATCGGATCGTTCACTTCGAGCGCATGCTCGCGGACGAAGGTGTGCTGCTCATCAAGCTCTGGTTTCACCTCTCCGAGGCGCAGCAGAAGAAGCGCCTTCGCGCGCTCTCCTCGGACAAGCGCACGGCCTGGCGCGTGACCGAGAAAGATTGGGAGCACTTTGCGCTCTACGATCGCTTTCGCCGCACGAGTGAGCGCGTGCTTCGGCATACCTCCATCGGGGCCTCGCCCTGGCATGTCATCGAGGGGCTCGATGCGCGCTATCGCTCGCTCACCGCGGGTCGGATCATCCACCGCGCGATGCAAGAGAGACTTCAGCAAGCGCCCGCGCCCAAGCCGCCCAAGCCCGCCCCTGTGACGCCTTCCACAGGCCCGAATTTGCTTCGTGCGCTCGACCTCAAGGAGCGCGTTTCGGAGGACGACTACGAGAAGAAACTGGAGAAGCTCGAGGGGCGCTTGAACCTCCTTACGCGTCACAAAAAATTCTCGCGCATCGGTGTCGTGGGCGTCTTCGAAGGCGTCGATGCCGCGGGCAAAGGAGGCGCGATTCGCCGCGTCACGCAGGCCCTCGACGCGCGCATCTACCGTGTGCATCCCGTCGCTGCGCCCACGCCGGAGGAGCGCCTGCATCCCTATCTCTGGCGTTTCTGGCGCAACGTTCCGGGGCATGGCGCCTTCGCGCTCTTCGATCGCAGTTGGTATGGCCGCGTGCTGGTCGAGCGTGTGGAGGGCTTCTGCAGCGAGGCGGATTGGCAGCGCGCCTACGGGGAGATCAACGCCTTCGAGGAGAGCCTGGTGGAGCACGGCATCGTCGTGGTGAAGCTCTGGCTGCACATCGACCCAGAGGAGCAGCTCAAGCGCTTTGAAGAGCGTGCCGCGACTGGCTTCAAGCGCTTCAAGATCACTGAAGAGGATTGGCGCAACCGCGAGAAGTGGCCCTCCTATGAAGAGGCAGCGATCACCATGTTTGATCGCACACACACCGAGATCGCCCCGTGGACGATCATCCCCGCAAACGACAAGCGCTTGGCACGCCTCAAGGTGCTCAAGACTTTCTGCGACCGAGTTGAGCGCGCCTTGGAGCGCGCATGAAGACCTGCCCGCGCTGCCATCTCGAGTACCACGACGACGAGAACACCCACTGCATCATCGATGGCGTAGCGCTCCTCGAAGCAGAGGATCCGCGCATCGGTCGGCTGCTTCTCGGGCACTACCTTGTCGAGGGCAAGCTTGGCGCAGGTGGCATGGCGACCGTCTATCGCGCGCATGAGACGAGCTCGGGGCGTGCCGTTGCGGTGAAGGTGATGCACGCCCACCTGTGCTCAGACCCGGATCTGCGCGAGCGATTTCGTCGCGAGGCCAAGAACGCATCGGCGCTCACACACGAGAACATCGTCGAGGTCTACGAGGCAGGCGAGACGCTTGAGGGAGAGCCCTTCCTCATCATGGCGCTCCTTGAAGGCGACACGCTGCGCAGCCTTCTCGCACAAGGATCGCTCTTCCCCTCGCTTGTCGTCGCGCTCGGCATTCAGCTCGCACGTGGCCTCGCGCGCGCACACGACCTCGGCATCGTCCATCGCGATCTCAAGCCGGAGAACATCTTCCTCGTGGAAGACGACGGGGCCTTCAAGGCCAAGCTCGTCGACTTTGGCATCGCGCGCGCGCGCACCGATTCGCGTCTCACGGCGGCGGGCATGCTCGTCGGCACACCCGCCTACCTCGCGCCCGAGCGCATCCACGGGCAAGAGAACGACCCAAGCTCGGACCTCTACTCACTCGGTGTCGTGCTCTTTGAGATGATTACAGGCCGCCTTCCCTTCTTGAGCGAGTCGCTGCCCGGCTTTCTTTTCGCTCATATGGAAACGCCGCCACCCTCGCCTGTGTCGATCAACCCCGCGTGCCCGCGTCCGCTCGACTCGCTCATTCTCCGACTGCTCGCCAAAGAGGTGCAGCAGCGGCCGGTGGATGCGCACCAAGTCGTGCGTGAGCTGGAGACCATTCGCTTCATGGTCGGCGCGCCGCCGCGGCTCCCGCGGAGCATCGCACCCGCGCGCCCCTCGATGCCCTCCTTCACCTTCGAGCGTTGGAGCAGGCGTGCGCTCTTGCTTGAGCAGATGCTTCAGCGCGCTTTCCCAGAAGGCGATGCGCCGCCCGCGTTGGTGAGCACGCTCGATGATCTACGCGATGCCGTGGACGCGCTGAATCGACTCAAGCCCGAGAGGCAGGCGCGCTCGCGCACGCTTGAGGATCTCGGCGCCGATGCGAGAGCCTCACGCGAGCAACTCGGTCACGCCGTGCATGAGCTCGGTGTCGATCTCTCGACCGCGCGCGAGGAGTTGCAGCGCTTGCGTGCGGAAGCCGATGCGCGCGAGGCGCTTGTGAAAGACCTCGAATTCCAACTCGCCTCACTGCGCGAGAAGCTCGCAGAGGCCGAGGCCCGCACGGATGCGCGTCGTCATGTGGCACGTGAGGGGCTGGCCGAGAGCGGCGCACAGCTGCAGGCGCTGAAGCGCGTCATCGGTGAAAAAGGGAAGGCGCTCGCCGACGCACTTCGCAATCACCCCGCGAACCGAGAGCTTGCCCGCGAGCTCGAGCAAGATTGAGCAGGATTGAGCAATCATGAGTCGGACGACACCAAAGCAAAACGCAACCTTTCGGTTGCGCTTCGAGCACTCGATTCTACCCGGGTCTTATTGCGTTACGGCGTGAGCAGGATGAGGCCATCGCTTGCCTCGATCCCAAATGCCACGCGGAGGAATTCCTCTGCGGGCAGCGAGGCGTAGGACTCAAACGCAAGGGCCTGATGCGGCATGCGGGCAAGACGCGATTGGAGCGTCGGGAAGTCGAAGGCCATTCCGGATTCGCCACGAACTCGGACGATGCTGACCTCCGCGCCGCGTGGGCCGCGCGCAACACCGTAGCCTCCGAGGCGCACACGGACGCGCGCATCGTTGGGCCGCAGCGTGCTCACATTCGCGCTTCGTACACGCACTACAACGAGCCCCTCGGGACCGCGTGCGATGAGCTCGGTGAGGGGCACCTCGGCTTGGGCGGCGGAGAGCAAGGTGCGTGAGAGGAGATGAAAGGGCGCGCCCTGATCCATCGCGACGCCGACATGCAATGCACCGAGGCCAAGCGTGCGAAGGGCGGACACCAAGTCGTCGATGGGCTGCGCGACAGGTGTCGAGGTTGCAGGCAGCGCGATGCGGGTTGTGTTCTCTGATGCACTGCCACGAAGCCAGACGAGCTCGCCTGCGTCGCCGATGCGCACGCGTGGCGTGACGGTGATGCGAATGTGATCGGTGCCGATGGCGATGAGCGCGTCGAATGCAGGCGCGGCTGTTCCTGCAGTCACCTGCGCGAGCGCAGCGTCGGGTGCGAAGGTGGGGCTCAACGCAGCGGCACGGATGCGGGCCATCGCGGCATCGACCGCGGGCGTAAGCAACACGAGCAGCGCGTCACCCTGCGCGCGCGCACGCACGATGCGCGCATGCGCAAGGACGGCCTGACGCAGGTCGAGCGCACGTCGCCTTGAGCGTTCATCCCAGCTGCACGGCGCAAAGGGCGTGGCATTGGCGGCACAGGCCTCGGGCGCGGAGAGCAGGGGAGCTTCGCCCTCGGCGCCGATGGTGAGCACGATCAGCGCGTCGCGAAAATCACTGCGGTGCGAGAAGAGATCGGCAGGATTGCGCTCTGCGATCACGGCGGCGCGCAGCAGGTCGCGGCCCTCCAATGCACCCTGGCGGAATGCACCCGTGCCCGAGGCACGGAGCTCCGTGTCGAGGTGGGTTGCGAGGTCGGTCGCGGGTACACCGAGCGCTTGTGCGAGGCGCGTGCGAAGGCCCTCATCGTGCGTCACGAGCGCGGCCACGTAGAGCTCGGTGGCTGCCTGGGCACGCATGTAGCGCGCCTCCACACTGCCTTGTGCAGCACGCGGCGCGAGCTCCTGCAACGCCGCGAGG
>JBILQT010000267.1:0-9659 GCA_044373065.1 Sandaracinaceae bacterium | reverse complement strand
CAGGTGGCCGCGACCGACATCGATGCAGAGCGCGCGCGAAGGCGTGCGGGCGGGCCGCCGCTTCCGACCCATGATGCCAAGCAGCTCTGGATGGCCGTGGCTGCAGGTGTCGGTGTGGTCACGTTGCTGGGTGTGGGCCTGACGGTGCTCTTGCTCTCGGGGCCAAGCACAACGGAAACGCAGGTTCCCATTCAGCCGCCTCCCTCGGTCGTCGTGCAGACAAGGCGTGTGATGGTCGAGTCGCAGCCAACCGGCGCTGAGATTTGGCAGCTTGGGGCACAGCTCGGGACGACGCCGTTTACGTTTGATGTGAGCCCTGGCCCGCAGCCGCTCGTCGAGTTGCGCCTACCCGGTCACGCGAGCTCAAGCCTCGACCTTGCGAGCGCGCGCGAACACGAGATCGTGATGCTGGTGCGTGCGATCGCGCCTGTCCCCGTTCCTTCGCCCATTCCCACTTCGACTGAGGATGCAGGCCCTCCTCCTGCCGACCCCGTGGAAGAGCGTCCGCGCGGGCGTCCGACGCGGCCGCGCGAGACGACGACGATGGAGCCCGAGACGGCCACGATGCAGACGACCACCACGATGCAGACGACCACGACCATGCAGAGCTACCAGCTCTGGCAATGAGCGCGATGTCGAAGAGCATGGTGAGTCTCGGCGGGGCGCTGCTCGTGGTTGCCAGCGCTGCATTCCTGCCTGAGGGTCATGCGCAGACCGCGCGGAGTGGCGACGTGACGATCGGCGCGAGCGGCGATCTCCTCGCGCACATCCGCGTCGTACGGGCCGCAGCGATTCACGGCTGGGATCACGTTCTGGGTCAGCTCCGCAGCTTCACCTCCGCAGACGACATCTCCTTCGCAAACCTCGAGACACCGCTCTCGGAGGAGCGTCCCGTGGCATCGGGGTCACCGCCGATTTTGGGTGCGCCGACAGCGCTTGCGACGGCCCTCGGTGCCGCAGGCGTGGATGTCCTTTCGGTCGCGAACAACCATGCGTGGGACCAATGGGCGCGTGGTGCACAGCGCTCGGTGGAGGCGGTGCGTGCCGCGCACATGGGAGCGATTGGCGCGGGCCCGACACTCGACGATGCGTTCGCAGCGCACGTGATCGAATCGCACGGTCTGCGCATCGCATTTCTGGCGATCACCGAGCGCGTCAATGGTGGGCCGGGTCACTCGCCTCCAGAGGCGTTGATCGCGCGTTGGGATGAGGATGCCGTGGTGGCGCATGCGGTCGAAGCTGCGCGCGCGCGTGCGGATGTCGTCGTCGTCTCCATCCACTGGAGCCACGATTTCTGGCCCGACCCCATCGGTCAACAGGAGCGTCGCGCTGCGTTCTTGGTCGAGCACGGGGCCGATGTGATCCTCGGCTCAGGCCCGCATATTCTTCATCGCGTGAGCCGTCTGCCTTCGCCGCGAGGCGAGGCGATCTGCGCCTATTCGCTGGGCAATCTCATCTCGAATCAAGGCAATCGCTATCGGGTTGGAAGGCATGCGGCGCCTGGTGCGCACCCGGCAACGTGGCTCCCGACGACGCGCGACGGAGCCTGGCTTCGCATCCCGGTGCACGTAGAAAACGGGCGCGTTGCGATCCGCCCGATGACGGCCGTTCCGCTCTTCACCGCCAACAATTTCTGGGCGATGGAGCGACGCGAGACACGCGATCCCGACATCCAGATCCTTCCGCTCTCGGCGCAGCCCGACCCAGCGCTTGTCTCAGAGCGACGCGCAATCATCGCGCAGACGCTCGGCCCGGAAGTCACGCTGGTGGAGCGCTAAAGGCTACCACTCCATCTCGTCGATCATCTTGCAAGCGCGCGCGATGATCTCCTCGTCGGTCTTGGTCGCGATGCGAATGACACTCTTGGCGAGCAAGCCTTTGCGTGTCTTCACCACCCAGAACTCGACCTCATCGCCAGGGCTGAGCTTGCGGCGCGGGTCTTTGATCGTGGAGCGGTAGACCCAGACGTTTGCGCCCTCCATCTCGATCACGCCGACATCGTGCTGGATGCTGTACCACTTCACGATGCCTCGGTGGAGCGGCTGCCGGGGGAGCGGCTCCTGGCCCTCCGGATGGTTTGCCTCGCTGGGCAGTACTTCTGTGTCTTCTCTTGCTTCTGTCTCGTCTTGCATCGCGCACCCACCTGCTTGGCTCAACCTCAGTTCTGACTCGTCCACGCGGGAGGAAGATCCGATTCTGGCTCCGTCGGCGGAGGGTCTGCGGAAACAAAAGGCGGTGGAATCTCGACGTTCCCGACCAGGGGTAAGTCCACCGAAGTGGGGACCGTCGGCCATGTCTGCTGTGGGCCGAGCGAGCCCTGCGTCGTGACGGGTGGGTCCACTTCCACGCGGGTGCCCCGTGCGACATCGACCTCGATCGAGACGGTCACAGCCCCTGCCGACTCGCCCGTACGAAAGAGCACTTCGTAGTGGCCGGGTTGGGCAAATGTGTGACGCGCTACGAAGGTGGTGGGCGAGCCTCCAGCGATGGCATCGATCGCGCGTCCGACACGGCGACCGTTGAGGTGAATCACAAAGCGCGGCTGCGTCGTGAGCGCCAGGGCCGACTCGGGAATCGTGGCGGTGAAGACGACGGACTGGCCCGAGACAGGCGGCGGTGCGACCGTGACGGAGCTGGGCAACTCGGGTGGCGTGTCGAGCGCTTGAAGCGCCGCCTCAAGGGCATCGTCGCCGGGCACGAGCACAAGCGCACGCTGGTAGAGATCGCGTGCCTC
Organism: Sandaracinaceae bacterium; assembly: GCA_044373065.1. Lineage (GTDB taxonomy): Bacteria > Myxococcota_A > Polyangia > Polyangiales > Sandaracinaceae > JAFLCL01. Next base: position 6,925 of record JBILQT010000267.1, on the reverse strand, counting down.
ATCCGTGTGCTCGGCTTGCGTCGCGACGCGTGCGCGCCCGGCGAGCAGATCGGCGGCGCTGTGTCGAAGGCGCAGTGCATCGGCGTCATCCGATCTTGCCGCGAGCATCTCGTTGGTGATGGCCAGCAGCGTCCCTTCGCCTGCGCCATCCAGGTGCCCTGCCGCAAACGCGTGCTCAGCGCTGTCGAGGCGCGTTGCGCGAACCTCCTCTGCGCTTGGCTCCGCAAAGTGCGCGCGCGCCCAGAAGGCTGCTGCAACGCCGCCGACACCGAGCACAAACGCGCCTCCGAGAAGTGCCGCCGCACGCAGGCCCGAGCCTCCGCGCTTGCCTCCGAGCCCCGCGACGCGAAGCTCATCCGTTGTCGCGGCGTTCCCTCGTGGCGGGCTGTAGTCACTTCGAGCCAGTGGCACGCGCTGCGAGGCCTCACCGCGATCGAGCGGCACACGACCTGAGACATCCGCGTCCGTTCCGCGTCGTGCACGAAGCGCAATGCCAGAGCGCTCTGCCGCATCGCGCAGCACCTCAGCGAAGTGAGCGCCATCCTCGTAACGCGCGTCCGGATTCTTCGCGAGCGAGCGCATCACAACATCGGCGACGCCCTCTGGAATGCCGGGCTGAAGTGAGCGAATCGGCGGCGGTCGCTCGTTGATATGCGCCATCAAGAGCTGCACGGGCGTCGAGCCCTCGAAGGGCGTCACACCCGCAAGCATTTGGTAGAGCAACACACCGATCGAATAGACATCGCTGCGCGCGTCCGTCTTCTCTCCGGCCGCACCCTCAGGCGAGATGTAGCGGGCCGTACCAAACACAAGCCCGGCTTGCGTCGCGGAGGTTTGATCCTCGGGGTGGAGCAGCCGTGCGATGCCGAAATCGAGCACCTTCACGAAATCCGGGTCGCGTCCCTTGGGCGTGAGAAAGACATTCTCGGGCTTGATGTCGCGATGGACGATGCCCTGCGTATGCGCCTCGCCCACGGCCTCCGCGACCTGTGCCGCGATGTGAAGCGCGCGCCCCGTCGCAAGCTTGGGCTCGACGCGAAGCAGCTCGGAGAGCGGCCGGCCACGGAGCAACTCCATGACGAGGTAGAGGCTTCCGTCGTTGAGCTGGCCGAAGAGAAACACGCGCACGACGTTCGGATGATCGAGCGCGGTTGAGATGCGCGCCTCGCGATGAAAGCGACGCACCGCATCCGGATTGCCCGCTACATCGGGGTGCAAGATCTTGATTGCGACATCGCGGCCGACCGTTGTCTGGCGCGCGCGGTAGACCATCCCCATGCCGCCCACACCGATGCACTCCTCCATGCGGAACTGATCGAGGAGCACTTGGCCGATGCGTGGGTCGCGGGTTTGCTCTTCAATCAAGCGCAGCCCGGCCCCGTCTTTCTGGCAAAAGACGGCTGCGGCGTCGTAACGCGCACCGCATCGCGGGCAGGCCTTGGAGAAGGTGTCCACTGTCACGGGAAACGTACCTCACTCAGACGTGCCAACGCACTTTCTGATCTGCCCATCCGTGGGGTCCAGCGCTGGTGCCTCCCCAGGTGACATCTGGGCACGACGAACGATTGAACGTTGACCCTTACCTTCGGTATGGTTGTCTCGCTCACTTCAACGCTTCTCGGGAAGGCTCTTTGTTCCCGTGTTGCCGTGCAGTGTTCTCCCTCTCGGAGGTTCCATGCGCTGGTTCGTTTCGGCACTCCTCGTTGCACTCATTGGATTGACGCACGTCGCTTCGGCGTCGGCGCAGAACACGAGTGTTGCCGTCCTTGGTCTCACCTCACTCGAAGGCGATGACAGCTACGCCGGCAATTTGAGCGCGGCGCTCCGTCGTGCTGCAAGCCAAGTGCGTGGCTGGTCGGTCACCGACCGCGATGTTCCGCTGAGCCGCATGGAGCTCGCGAATGGCTGCGATGCATCCGACCTCGCCTGCCTTGGTCAGATCGCCACCACGATGGGCGTGCAGCGCATCATCTACGGGACGATGCAGCACGGCACGGGCACGCCGATGATGTACCTTATCCACATCGCGCTCTACGACGCGGCGACCAACACCATCCTCCACCAGATGGACGTCGAGCTCTCCTCGGCCCGCAGCGACATCGACGATATGCGTGAGCCTGCGCGTCGCTACGCCACGGAGCTCGCGGGTGTGCAAGAGGCCGTCGCGGTCACACCACCTCCGACGGATGTAGCGCCCGAGGTGCTTCCGCCACCCGCGGAAGAGCATCACCAAGAGCCCGTGCAGCAGGGTCAGGGCACCGACATCGGTCGTCTCAATTGGCCCGCATTTGCGCTTCTCTTGGTGGCTGCAGGTGGGGCAGCTGGGTGGGTTGTCTCAGGCCTTCAGGCCCAGGAGCAGGCGACGCTTTTGAGTAACGATCGCGCAATGCGCACTGGCAGTGGAAATCAGTGCGAGGGTTCGAACTTCGAGAGTGCATCGCTTGATGTGCAAACGGCTTGTGGTTCGAACGCGGACATCATGCAGTTCGTCTTCATCGGTCTCACGGCCGTTGCGGGCGGAACAGGCGTCATCCTTCTCGCGGCAAATGGCTTTGAGAGCCCAGCGTCGACGAGCGAGCACGCGAACCTCCGCATCCTGCCTTCGATCACGCAGACCAGCGCTTCGATGCAGCTCTCGCTCGACTTCTGAACCATGCGCATCGTGGGTGGCGCGTTGGCCGGGCGCATCTTCGGCCGCGTGAACCCAGGAACGAGGCCCACGTCTGATCGCGTACGCGAGGCCGTGGGCTCTCTCGTTTCTGCGCGTCGCGCATTTGAAGGCGCAGCAGTGCTCGATCTCTTCGCGGGCACGGGCGGCTATGGCCTTGAGGCGCTCTCTCGTGGCGCTGCGCACGCGCTCTTTGTGGAGAAGGAGCGTCGCGCGGTGGAAGACATTCGCGCGAGCCTCAGTGCCCTTGGATTGGCTGCGCGCGGCCAGGTGCTCCCCCTCGCGTTGAGTCTTGCGGAGCACACGCCCACGCGCCTGCCCGAGGGCACCTACGATCTCGTCTTTGTCGACCCGCCCTACGTCGACATTGAGGGCGCGCTCCGCGTTGTGCAGAAGCTTCATGCAGAGTCGCGCTTGAATGCCGACGCGCTCGTGTTGGTGGAGCACGCGACGCGCGACAAGGTTGAGGTACCGAGCGGCTTTGTGGAGGTCACGCGCAAGCGCTACGGCGACACCAGCATTCTCCTGCTCGAGCTGGGCTGACGCCAAAGAGGCGACCAGAGGCGCCTGTGGTACAAGCCAAGGCGATGCACCGCGTCTCACCTCAACTCGGGCGAAGCTCCTGGCGTGGCCTCACCGCACTGCTCTTGGTCCTCTCGTGGGCGACGCCGCGTCTGGCGCAGGCGCAGGTTGAGTCGGCCTCGGAGGAAGAGATTCCCGCGGCGGAGGTCCCCGCGGCGGATGTGCCAGCAGAAGCCGGCCCGCCAGACGTCGAGCCGCCCACCGTCACGCTTGCGGCGCGCCGTGCGCTCGTGGTGGATGCGATTGGCTACGGCATCGCCGAGATCGTGCCGCGTGTCGTGACCGATCAGATTCGTCGCACGACCGCCGAGCTTGGCTACGAGGTGCCCGCGGCCGACCTCGCGATGAACGCCATCCGCGATCAGGATTTGCCCTATCCGCCTGCGCCTGCCGACCTCTGGCATTTGGCCTTCGGCACGGAGTCGCATCGCTCGATCTTCGCGCGCGCGTGGGCAAGCGAGGGCCGCTACGTCATCGAGATTGTCATCGCGAGCATCGATGGCACAGGCCCCTTCATCGCGCGCGACACCGCAGGTGCAGATGATCTGCGCGTCGTCGTGGAGCGCCTGGTGCGCTCAACCCTTCCGCCGCCGACGCAGTGGGTCGGTGCAGAGCCCACCTTCGAGCCCGCGCCCGTGGTGCCCGCGCCCACCAACCCGCGCCTCGAGTCGAACTTTGTGTTGCCCGGCTTTCGTCGTCGCACGGTCCGCGAAGAGCTCGCGCATCCGACGGGCCGTGACGGTCAGCGCTGGCGCCCCTCGGAGCCCGACATCCGCCGCTTCTCGCTGACAGTGCAGACCGAGGCCTCGATCGGCACGAGCTCCGGCAGCTTCTACAACCACTACATCGGCCTTCGACTCGACGTGCGCATCACGCGCGAGATCATCGTTGGGCTCTATGTGGCCTACGTGAACCTTGAGGCGCGCGAGGGCCGCGCGAACAACATCTTTGTGATGCTTCAAGGCGAAGATCGCATTCGTCTCTCGCCCACCCTCGACCTCACGGTCCCGCTGCGTGTGGGTATTGGCTACCTGCCCTTCAACGGGCCTGTCTTCCGCGCCTCCGCAGGCCTGAACTACGCGTTCTCGCCGAACTTCGAGCTTGGCCTCGATGTGATCGCTCCGACCTTCTACGTGCTGCCCGTTGGCCTCTCGGTGGCCTTCGACTTCGGTCTCGAAGGCACCTACCGATTCTGAGCTGCAGCGTTCGCGAAGCGGACGTGTGTACGATCTTCGAACACGTCTGCGTTCTCGACGAGCGCGAAAACGCTTCAAAACGATGGGAATTGCAGATACTCGCGGTGGCGCGGGCTGTGCGAAGCGCGGTGCATGACCCAGCGCACCTCCACGTTCTTGCTCGCGGCCCTCTCCCTTTCTTTCGTCGGATGCCCGGACAACACGATCACACAGGATGCTGCGAACGCGCCTGGCACCGACGCGCAGAGCACGACCGACGCGTACAGCACGACCGATGCGTACAGCACGACCGACGCGGCCGTGCCCGAGGGCGACACCACGCCGCTCGCGGTCGCGGCTGCAGAGGCCTTTCTCGCGACGCTGACTGAAGCGCAGCGCAGCACGGGCACATTCGCATTCGATGATGCTGCCCAGCAGGTTCGCTGGTCGAACCTTCCGACCGGGCTCTTCTCGCGCGCGGGTCTGCGCTGGGCCGACATGACGAGCGCGCAACACACAGCGCTCATGAACCTGCTCGCGACGATTCTGAGCCCCGCGGGCCTTCAGCAAGTGCGCGCGACGGTCGCAGCCGATGAGGCGCTTCGTGCGAGCTCGGGCGGTGGAATGCTCACCTTCGGTCAGGATGAATACTTCACCGCGATCATGGGCACGCCCTCGACGACGACGCCTTGGCGCGTTCAGTTTGGCGGGCATCACCTTGCGATCAACGCGACGATCGTAGGCAGCAACATCACGCTCGCGCCGAGTCTTACAGGCGCGCAGCCAACGTCGGTCACGCTGGATGGCGCGATCACACGCGCACAAGGCGCAGAGCTCGATGCCGCATTTGCGATGGTGGCCTCGCTCGATGCGTCGCAGCAGGCGACCGCGATCATTGGCGCGTCGTTCATCGATCTCGTGCTTGGGCCCGGCCAAGACGGCCGCGTGCTGACGCCTGAGGGGTTGCGCGCGAGTGCGATGACGGCCGAGCAACGCACGTTGCTTGTGGCGCTCATTCGTACGCGCGTGGGCATCCTCAACGAGGAAGACGCCGCGCTTCGCATGGCGCAGATCGAGAGCACGCTCGACGATACTTACTTCGCGTGGAGCGGTCCGACCGCGACGGGAAGCGCGGCGTACTTCCGCGTCACGGGCCCGACGCTTGCCATCGAGTATTCGCCGCAAAATCTGGGCGGAAGTGCGACAGACCATACGCATGCGATGTACCGCGACCCGACGAACGACTACGGCGTGGCGTTTCCGCGATGAGCACGCGCGGCCTTCTCGCTGCGGTCGCCTTGTCGACATGCTTGTTGTTTGCGACGCGTGCCTACGCGCATCCGGACCATCTCGGCCAAGCGCTCTATGTCGATGTGCGTAGCTCGGGTGTGCAGCTCGATCTGACGTTGAGCCCAGGCACGCAGGTGAGTGCGGAGATCGCGCAGCGGGTCGACGCGGATGCGGATGGAGTCGTCTCGCCTGAGGAAGCGAACGCCGTCGCGCGCACGATCGCCGAGCACATGACCGTGCGCGTGGATGGCGCGCTTCAAGTGCTCACCGCGGTCGCGCTGGAGGCACCCTCTGCGGCGATTCTTCAGACGGGTGAAGGCACGCTTCACTGGACGGCGCAGACGACTGTGCCGCTCTCGCCTGGCGATCACGAACTCGAGATCACGAATCGCTATGCGCCGATGACGAGCGTGTATTCGGTGCATGCGTTCGGTGCGCAGCACCAGACGAGCTTTCGTTCACAAGCGCGGGCGCCCGATGGGAGTTCCGTGCGCCTCGTCGTGCATGTCGAGGGTGCGAACCTTGCGCCCGCCGAGACCCCGACGCGTAGTGTTCCGTATCTCGCGTTTGCCCCCTTTTTGGTCCTCGCGCTTGTGATCCTCGCGTTGGGTTTTTCTTGGCGTGCGCGCCGCGAACAAGCAAAAGCCCAAGCGTGAAAGCGCTTCCTTCGCAGGTGTCGGTGCGTGGCCGGTTGATCGGCATGCTCGCTGTCTCCTGCACCGCCGTTGCCGTTGCCTTGCTGCTCATCCAGGTGATGCGGAGCGAGGGCCTGGAAGAGCGCGCAGAGACGAGCCTCGCAGCTGGCGATGCCGCGCTCGAAACTCTGCTTGAGCGTGTCGCGCAAGGCGAGGGCGCGCGTGTGGATGAAGCGGCCATGCAGCAACTCATTCGTCCACTCGTCGATGCCAGTGCGGGCTTGTGCACACGCACGGGGGAGATCCTTTGGTCGAGCACGGTCACGCCGCCCGGGCATGCGGCGCGCTACGGCCCTCATCGCCATCATCACAGCGAAGAAGCGCATCTCTTGCCCTTGGATCGCGATGCGGTGATGGAGGCCTGCGCGCTCACCACGTCGCGTGAATCGACCGTGCATCAACGCGTCAGCGCGCCCCTCGATTTGCTCCTCATCTCGACACACGCGACCACGGATGCGCGCGTGGCGTTCGTCCTTGTTCGCCAAGCGCATGCAGGTGGACCGGCATGGATGTGG
>JBILQT010000266.1:0-9666 GCA_044373065.1 Sandaracinaceae bacterium | reverse complement strand
CCAACGGGTGAGGCCAGGAATGCAGGCGTCGAATAGCCCGCGATCACAAAGGGTGAGCGACGCAGCGCAATCTCCACTTCGGCGCGAACAAAGAGCCCAAGGTGCTCGAGCACAAACGCGCGAAGCTCCGCGCCAGGGGCGAGCGCAATCCAGAACGACGAGGTGCCGATGGGCGTCAGCAAACCCGCGCCGCGTGCCGAGACAGCGCCGAGCTCCAGGGCAACATGAGGAACGAGCTCGAGTGCCAAAGGCCCGATTTCACCGAGCGAGATGGCGAGACCCACGCGGGCGCGGCCTGCGAGAAGGGAGACGACGGCGCCGATCGCGGGGCGCTGTGGAAGCGGCGAGAAGGCCTCGGGTTGGTAGCGCGCCTCTGCACCCACCTCGACGATGCCAATGCGCGCTGTGCCGCCGATCCATGCGCCTGCGGAGAGGCCCGGCATCGCGCCAAGCTCCACGCTGAGGGCTGTGCCAAAGAGGAAGCGCCCTCCTGGCTCACGACGTGTGCGGCCCGCTGGACCGAAGGGCTCACCGAGCGCGCAGTCTTCATCGATGCGCACCTCGCGGCCTGGCTCGCATGTGCCTTCAAGCTCGGCGAAGCGTCGCTCACGCGGTGGCTCTACGGGCGGGGAGGGCGCGCGAAACATGGCCTCCGGATCGATCTGCACCGCGACGATCAACGCGACGGCGTGCATCAACCCCGCGCAGGTCTCGCCTTCCAGCGTGCGTGAATCACCGGCTTCAAAAGTTAGCGTTGCCGTGAAGCCAGCGGCGCGCGGGCGCACGCTAAGCCGTCCGATATTCGCCGGTGGGGTATGCCCGAGGTTCATCGCGATCTCGGCCTCCAACGACTCCCGAGAGGGGCACGCTTCGGGCACGTCGAAGGGCTCCACCGCGGGTTGCGTGATGGGCTCTGCATCCTGCGCTTGAACCAACGGCGCACCCGCCAGGCACCAGATGGAGCCGACGATGAGCTGCCAAGGTCGACGGGAGCCGCGCACGGCGCACGAGCATGGCATACGTTTCACGTGACGGTTCGCGCCGAGCGAGGCCACAGGGAGTTCGAAGTGCACACCGGTTTTGCGACATGGCTTAAAGGGCTCCAGAGGGCGAACGCCGCTGCGGCTTGGGTCGTGCTCGCGCTTGGCGTTGGCCTCGCTGGATGCGTTGTGGACCCAGTCGTCCTTGGCGCCGACCTCTGCGATGCAACTGCATGCGGCACCGAACTCGAAGTGCCCGCACGCCTCTGCGGCGACGGAAGCCAGGGCGGCTACACGGGCCGATGCATGCGCGATGAAGGCATGCCCGCATGCCACTGGGAGATCCTCGACTGCCCCCCGCTCCCAGCCTGCGCGCCCTCCGATTGCGGCACGTTTCCGACAGGCTTTGCCGGCTCCTCCGAGGTTGAGTGCAGGCGCACGGCCGACGGTGCGTGTCGCTGGACACTCCAACCCACCGTGGGCTGTCGCGTCGATGATTGCGGCCCGGTCCCCGAGGCTGCGCGCACCACCCTCTGCATGGACGGAACCCTCGGCGGCTTCACCGGTGACTGCGTGTTGAACGGCATGGGCGCATGCGTGTGGGAGGAGGTCTTGTGCGAGCTCGGCGTGGCCACGCTGGCTCCATGCTCGCTCGAAGAGTGCGGCGAGCAGCCCGCAGCAGACCTCCTCGCCTGTGCCGACGGAAGCATCGCTGGCCTGCGTGAACAATGCCTTCGCAGCGACTCGGGTGTGTGCGGCTGGTTGATGAGCGACTGTGCCCCCGCCGAGTGCGATGCCGACGCGGCCTGCGGGCTCAACGCCTTCTGCGACCGCAGCACCGTGGCTTGCAACAACATGATTCGCGGCGTGTGCGCACCCAGGCCCGCAAGCTGCGAAGGCGTCACCCCCGCGCCTGTCTGCGGCTGTGACGGAACCACCTACGCGAGCGAATGCGAGGCCTCCCAGATGGGCGTCTCCATCGCCGAGCCAGGCGCCTGCGCTTGAGTGCGTCGTGAGCTTGTCGAAGTGCTCTCGGATGCAACTCGCGTAACATCCGCCGCCCATGTCCGACGAACTCGATATCCAGACCTTCCTCGGCGAAGCGCGCCAAGGAAAATGGCGCCCGGTCAACGTCCTGGTCGGTGCAGAGCACTTCCTCATTGAGCGCGCCGCGCGCCTCTTGAAGAACGCGAGCATCGGCACCGCGGGCATCCGCGGGTTCAACGAGGATGTCTTTCACGGGCAGGGTCTCTCCGGGTCGAAGGTGGCCGCTGCTGCGAAGACACTTCCGATGATGGCCGACACGCGCTTTGTGCTCGTGCGCGATATCGAAGACGTGGCGAATGCGGAGCTCGAGGCGCTGGCCGAGTACGTGGCAAAGCCCTCACCGACCACATGCCTTGTGCTCATGGGCGAAAAGCTCGATGGCAAGACCAAGCTGAGCAAAGCCGCCAAGGCGCTGGCCGCCAAAGATGGCGGCGCCTACCTCGTCGTCGAGCCACTCAAGGGCCCTTTGCTCGAGCGCTTCACGATGGGCGAATTCAAGCGTCGCAAGTGTGCGATCGATGCCGATGCGCTCTCGCTCCTGGTCGACTCGATCGGCAATGATTTGGCAGCGATGGAAGACGCGGTGGAGCGCCTCTCGCTCTTCGTCGCGACCGATGCGGGGCCAGGCCGTGTGACCCGTCATGCCGTCGATGAGATCATCGAGCGCGTGCGCGTCGATACGGTCTGGGCGCTCGTCGATGCGATCGGCTTGAAGAAGACGAAGTTCGCCGCCGAAGCCGTCGGCTCCTTGCTCGCAGATCGCGAACCGCCCCTCAAAATTCTCGGTGCGATCTCAAGGCAGTTCCGCATCATCGCGCGCATGAAAGACGCGCTCGAGAGTGGGAACTCGCCGCAGGAGGCCACACGTCTCGCGGGCGCTCCGCCCTTCAAAGCGCGTGATCTGTCGGAGTCTGCCAAGCGCTTTACCTCCCAAGATTTGCGTCGCGCGTTTCGCGTTCTTGCGGAGACCGATCAGGCGCTCAAGGGCAGCAAGCGTGACCCCGAGCTCTTGCTTGAAGCTTCCGTGCTTGCCTTGATGCGCTGAGGAGTTAGCGCGTCTCGGCGACGCGCAAGAGCAACCACCCCGCGAAGGCGACGATGCCGACGCTGAGGAGAATCCACTGCGTGTTCTCAGGCGGCCGAAGGCGCGTCGTGTTGGCGCGCAACGCGGGGCCAAAGAGGGTGCCAAGCAGTCCGAGGGCGACGATGAGCCCAGCTGCGGTGGCCAGCAGCAACTCGGCAGATTCGCCCGTGGCGCCAAAGCGAGGCGCGACGGCCAAGAGTGCCATTGAGGCGAGCGACATCAACGCGAGGAAGGCTCGCTGAACAAGGCGCCTTGGGGCGTCAACCGGCGCGAGTGCGGAGGCGGGCAGGCGCTCACCCTCGGAGCGTCGCGCAAGGCGCTGTTCGCAGTAGGCAGCCGCCACGACCAGATAGACGCAAGCCGCCACGCCGAGCACGGCGCGCACGGAGGCATCCCAAGCGTCCGCGCCGGTCAGTTCTTCGCGAAAGAAGACCGAGAGCGCGAGCGCGGAAGGGGCAACAAGAAGCAGCGCGACCCGCCGTACCCGCAGCGAGCGATGGACTGCGCCGAGCAGCACGATGGGCGGGAATGCCATGCCAAGCGGCCAGCGCGCTCCCACGCCCCAGACGAGCATGGGGAAGACCACGGCAACGAGCCAAGCCCAGAGCGCTGCCAGCAGCGTGGGCCCGCGAAGGTCGTGGCGGGGAAACAGCCCGCGAAAGTTCACGGAGCGAGTACGCGCGGGCTCTCGCGTCGCGTCGGTCATGTTCGGCAGGCTATCACCCCCTCTGCTTCATTCCCCCCACATCGCGAAGCTTCCGGTTATGCTGCCCCCGTGCAGTGCCCGCATTGCGGAGTCCCCGGAAACCCTCGTGATCGCTTTTGTGCGAGTTGCGGGCAGAGCGTCGAACGCGAGACTCCGTCATCCCCCGGAGACCCGCTGATAGGTCGCACCGTCGGTGGCGCGTATTTGCTGCAAGACCTGCTTGGCGTGGGCGGCATGGGCCGCGTCTACCGCGGCGTGCAGACGGCGCTGGGTCGCACAGTCGCCGTCAAAGTCATCCACCCGAACTTGCTCAACGACGAGCAGACGGTCGCGCGCTTCTACAACGAAGCCAAGGCCGCGAGCCGCTTGAACCATCCCGACTCGGTCGGCGTCATCGACTTCGGTCGCAGCGAAGATGGCGTCCTCTATCTCGTGATGGAGTACCTCTCGGGCAAGGATCTGGCGACGGTGATCGCGGAGGAGGGGCCGCTCCCTTTCCCACGCATCGTGAAGATTCTCCGCCGCATGGCCGGCGCCCTCGGTGAAGCGCATGCGCTCGGTGTCATCCATCGCGACTTGAAGCCCGAGAACGTGCTCGTGCAGCGCTCCAGGCGCGGCGGCGACACCGTGAAGATCGTCGACTTCGGCCTCGCGACGATCACCGGGCCACAGAGCACCTCGGTCACGACACCAGGCCTTGTGTGCGGCACGCCGGACTACATGAGCCCCGAGCAAGGGCGTGGCGATCCGCTCGACGGACGCACCGATCTCTACTCACTCGGCGTCCTCTTCTTCGAGCTGCTCACGGACCGGCTTCCGTACATCGACGACACACCGACCAAGGTCGTGATGCGTCACATCCACGACCCGATTCCCGACCCGCGCGTGACGGCACCGGGGCGCAACATCCCAGACTTCCTCGCAGCCATCGCGATGAAGGCGCTTCAGAAGAGCGCTGGCGATCGCTACCAGAGCGCGGACGAGTTCGACGAGGCACTCAAGCGCGCTGAGACAGAGCTTGAGCGTGCGAGCGCCTCGATCGATGAAGTGCGCTGCCGCGAGTGCAACACGCCCAATCCCCGCACTTCACGCTTCTGCAGTGGCTGTGGGGCCAAGCTCGCGTTGCTCTCTGCAGCACCGACCTCCACATCGGATGTGGGTCGTCCAAGTCAGCCGGAGGGCCGAAGCACGACAGCGCCCCCGCTCAATCGCTTGCCGCTCCTCGGGCGTTCGACGGAGATGGAGCAGTTCATCGCGATCCGTGCGAAGTCGACGTACAGCGTAAGCTGGCTGCGTCTCGTGGGCGACCCGGGCATTGGCAAGACGCGCTTGATGCACGAGATGGCCTCACGCTCGGAGTCCATGGCGGACGTCGTTGTCCATGCAGGGCCGCATCCAAGCCTCGCGCACGTGCCCTATCACGCGATCAAGACACTCGTCTCAGCCCTCCGCGGCGTCGAGTTCTCGCGCATCGAAGACGCCGCCCGCATGACGTCGTTCGACTCGCCCCTCGCCCGCGCAGGCTTGAAAGAGCTTCAGGATCCGCGCGGCCTTGTGGGCTTGCCCGGTGTCTCACGCGCCGCCGCAGTCGGTGCGGCACTCGCGACGGCCCTTCGCGTCGCTAACCGCGATCGGCAAATCGTCGTCTTCGTCGATGACCTGCATCGCTGCGATGCGCTGACCCTCCTGGCATTGAATGCCGTGCTCGATGAGCACCTCCCCGGTGTCTTGCTCGTGACGGCGCAGAGCGTTGGCGCCCGCATGCCCGATGCGCACGTCCGCAGCACAGCCCTGGCGCTGACGGGCCTGGGCGACGAAGATGCGCTGATCGCACTGCGAGGCGGCGAGCCCGGCTTGCCCTCACCACCTCCGAGCGGTCGCTTCTTCCTGCCGCTCTACATCGAGCAGTTGCAGGGCCTTGGCTACACCTCACTCGACGACGAGAACGCGCCCCAGCGTCTTGCCGACGCCGTCATCTCGCGGGTCTCGCGCCTTGATCTGCGCTCACGCAAGCTTCTGCAAGCGCTGACTGTCATCGGCGAGCGCGCCGACATCGAGACGCTGAGAACCCTTGCGCCGCAAGGCGATCTGGGCCCGATGGACAAGCTCCTTCGCATCGGAGTCCTGAAGATGATCGACGGCGATGTGGCCATTTCACATCCCTTCGTGCGCGAGCTCGTGGAGGCTTCGATTCCCTCCGAGGCGCGCAAAGAGCTTCATGGGCGTGCCTTGGCGCTCGCATCGACGGCGAACGCGCCGATCGAGATCCGCGCAGAGCATGCATACCGTGCTGGCGAGCCCATGAGCGCCATCCTCGTGCTGGAGCGCGCAGGAGATTTGGCGATGGCCCGTGGCGATTCGTTTGCCGCGACCGTCTCCTACCGCAAGGGCCTGGAGGTCGCGCGCAGGGAGAGCTTCCATGCGGGCGACACGATGCTCGACCCTGCGGTGGTGACGCTCTCTCGCAAGCTCGGTGAGGCGCTCGATCACTCGGGGGATCACGCGGGCGCGGACGGCGTGCTCCGCGAGGCGATGGACTTTGTGGGGCCCGCAAGCCGAGAGCGCGCGCGCATGTTGCTTGAGCTCGGCCGCGTGTCGATTCATCGCGAGCGTCAGCGCGACGCGATGCGCTTGCTGGGCCAGGCGATCGAGATCGGCACGAGCACGAGGGACGGACGCTGCGCCGCGGAGGCGCGTCTTGAGCTCGGCTTGCTGCGCTCTGCTGCGGGTGATTTCGCGACGGCGAGTACGACGCTGGAGTCGGCGCTCGATGTCCTTGAGAACGAACAGAACGCCGACGGACTGCTCGCCCGGGCCTCTCTCGCCCTGGCGGACATTGCCCTTGAGCGACGGGACCCAGACAGCGCTGGAAGCCACCTCTTCGTGGCTCTTGCGCGTGCGCGTGCGATGGGCTCAGGCGCGATCCTCGCGCGGGTTTCCTCCGCTCGAGCGCGACTTGAGTCGCTGCGTGGCAACACGGCCGGTGCTGCCACGTTGAAGGCCGACGCGATGGCCCTCGCGGGCGAGGCTGGCGACGCGCTCTTTTTGCGCACCCTCCAATCGCAGTGACGCTTCGTTGATCCGACCGCTGCGAGCGTCGCGGCGTGACAGCCGAGGTCGAGTGCGCGACTTTGCATCGCTCCGTTGCATGAACGCGCGGAGGTTTTCCGTTCGGGAAAAAATACCTCGCACCTCGCGCGAAATCGGACTTCCCCCCAACTTCAACTCGGGCAGACTGCAGGCGCTTCGCGTGCTGTGAAGAGCGTCCTTTCTTTCGCCCCATCTCGAGAATCGCCATGCGCCAAAGAACCCTCATTGGTCTCGCAACTGCGCTCTTTTCGTCGACCGTTGTGAGCGCATGCGCTCCGGTTTCCGTGGCCGAGGAGGCCATCGTCGGCGGTACACGCGGCGGCAACCCGGCGGTCCTTTGGGTCTACGATACGAGCAGTGGTGGAAGCTGTTCCGCCTCGCTGATCGCGCCGCGTGTGGTGCTCACGGCGAAGCATTGCGTCCAAGGCCCAGGGGATACACGGACCAACCCTGCAGCACTGCGAATCGGCACGGGCGACTTCGTGGGCCGTGGACGCCAGTTCCGCGCCCAGGCCGCCTACACGACACCGGGCGTGTGGACCGAGAACTCCACAACGGGCATCGCAGGCGCCATCGTCGGGGTGGACGTTGCCGTCATCGTGCTCAGCTCGCCCATCGACACGATCACACCGCTTCCCATTTTTCGCGGCGACCCGCGCACGCTCCGAGGCCAGACGTTTACGGCCTGTGGCTTCGGCCTCATCCCAGGTGGCAACTCAGGGGTGAAGTACACGGCCATGGGCACCGTGGCGGCCGTGAACGGCGGCGTCATCTATGTCGGCAACATCATCTGCCAGGGTGACTCGGGCGGTCCGATGATCATGTCGGATGGCTCGGTCGCTGGCGTGGTTTCGTTCGGAAACGGCACGACCTGCGGGACGGGCACAGGGGCCTACAACACGCTCGCTCCCTTCCTCAGCATGATCGACATGGCCCTCGACGAGGGCGGCACGTGCGTGAGCTCTGGCGCCGAGCTCTGCGACGGTCGCGACAACGACTGCAACGGCATGGTCGACGAGACCTGCCTGCCCCTCGGCGAGCTCTGCGAGACCAACGCGCAGTGCGTCGGAGCGTTGTGCGCAGACACGATCGACGGCCTGCGTTGCTCGTCGACCTGCGATGCGCGCAACCCGACGCTCGGATGTGAAGATGGCCTCTACTGCGCGGCCTCACCCGGCGAGTGCGGCGGTTTCTGCGTCCCCTCGCAGGGCGGCAGCCGAACAGGCGCAAACAACACGCCTTGCTCCCTCAACGAAGATTGCGCCTCACTCAACTGCGCCGACCGCGGTGATGGCGTGCTGCTCTGCCTCACGCCCTGCGAGGCAGGAACGGGCGCATGCCCCGCAGCGGAAGTCTGCGTGGGCACCGTAGGCGCCTGCGGGAACTGCTTGAGTGCCGACATCGTCAGCGGAGGACGCCAGCTTGGCGAGCCCTGCACCGACCCCTCGCAGTGTGTGACGAACAACTGCTTGTCCGACACCTATCCGGGTCGCGCACCGCGACAGTACTGCTCGCAGGCCTGCGGCACGGACGCCGACTGCGGCGCTCGTTTCCACTGCCGTGACTCCCTCTGCATCGCGGGGCCCCGCGGACAGGTCGGTGACACCTGCATCACGAGCGCGGATTGCGTCTCGACTGCCTTCTGTGCATCCCAAGGTCCACGTCGTTGGTGCACGCAAACCTGCGGGACCTGCGAGGCTGGTTTCAGCTGCACCGATGTGGGCGGCGCACAGATTTGTGTCCCGGACGCTGGGCTCGTTGGCGACGGCTGCGCGACGGCTGCGGATTGCGTCACGAACCTCTGCGCGCTCGGTGCATCGATCGACGGCATGCCGGGCACATGCACACGCAACTGTGGCCCGGCCACACCCTGCCCGACAGGCCTCGCTTGCCAGCGCCTCGCAGACGGCGTCTCCGCAGCGTGCGTCTGGCCTGCTGCAGCCACGCCTCCGAGTGATTCGCCCAGTGGTGGTTGCGCCGCGAATGGTTCAGGGTCCCCCAGCGCAGCGGCGGTCTTCGCGCTCTCTCTCGCGGGTCTTCTGGCTCGTCGGAGAAAGAACGCGGGCAGCAAGTGAAGCCAGTGTCCGTGAAGGTCGCGTCCCTCGGATGCGCCCTCGCAGCCTTGTTCGGGTGCGCGCCGCCTCCTTCGACCTCCGTCGTCGAAGCCCCGATCGTCGCGGGCGTGCGTGAGACCGGCTACCCGGCCGTCTACTTCCTCCTCCACAACTCTCGCCGAGGCGGATCGTCGTGCACCGCGGCGTTGATCTCGCCTCACGTGGTCCTCACAGCCCGACACTGCATCGTCAACGATGCAGGCACCGCCGCCGACTCCCCAGACGCATTCAGCCTCTACCGCGGCACCGATCGCCGCTCGTTTGGGCCCCCTGGCGGCTACACCGTCGTACGCGCCGAGATCATCCCGGGCTCCACGCCCAGCATCAGCAATGGCCGCGCAACCGACGTCGGCATCCTCATCCTCGCCGACGCCGCGGACGAGACCCCGATCCCCCTCGCTCGCGACACCGCACCCAGCACGCTGATCGGGATGACGGGCGTCGCCGTTGGATTTGGACAGCAACCCGACGGGAACTCCGGCATCAAGATGCGCGCGATGGCGCCGGTGATGGATGTCTCGGGCGGCATCATCTATGTCGACCCCACCGTCTGCTCAGGCGATTCCGGTGGTCCGCTCATCGGCCCCGACGGACGCATCTACGGTGTGGCCTCGTTCATCTACAGCCTCACGATGTCGGAGCCTG
>JBILQT010000265.1:0-9679 GCA_044373065.1 Sandaracinaceae bacterium | reverse complement strand
CCCTTGCCGCCGGCGGATGGCGGTCGTGGTGAGACGGACGGCTTCGACCTCTACGTTGTCTCCTCGCTGCGTGCGCGTGCACCGCAAGGCCGCGATGTTTGGCCCGCGCCGGATGCGCCCGATGAACCTGTGCGCATGAGCGATGCGTACTTCGACGTGCCTGTGTTTGATGCCGCACTCGACAGCGGAATCGTTTTCTCGGCCGTGCATCAAGACGTCCCGCGCGATCGCTATCTTGGATGCGCGGTGCAGCTTGTTGCCGAAGCGGGCCTCTACGCCGCCGACCCTGCCGAGGCGCCAGCGCTGCGTCACGCGACAGGGGCCTGGCTCGCATGGCGCCTCACCGGTGCATTCGGCTGCGATGAAGAAGCGCTTGTGCGTCAGCAACGCGAGAGCGCGCGTGCCTTTCTCGATCACGATGACGCCGGCGCGAGCGGCGGTGCGATCTGGCTCGATGCGATCTCGCAGCGTCATGACGGCGGCGAGACTGAGTTCATGCGCAACGCGTGGACGCTCTCGCGCCAGTTCACCAACGACGCGGGCGATATGCGCTCCGAGCCCGATGTGCTCCGTGTGCTCGGCCAGGCCGGGCTCCTCGTGCATGACCCGCTCGATCGCGTCACCGAGCAGCTCGCGGTGTCGCGCTACTTTTCAGGTCGCGGCACGAGCGACGTTGGAATCCTGCGGGCGCTCAACGTGCCCGTTCCTGTCTTTGCAGAAGCGCGCTGGAGTGCCCTGCCGCGCACCCTTCGATTCGGCGAAACAGGCCTCGAAATATGGGGAAGCGCGTATGCGCGCATCGACACGAGCGAGGCGCCTGCGGGCTCCATCTTGCGCGTCTGGCTTCAGGGCGAGCCGGGGACGGAGTGGTCGCTTGTGGCCGTGCGTCTCGATGCCGAAGGGCGTGAGCTTGGTCGCACACGGGCTCCTCAAACGCGCACCGCGCGTGGCTTCATCCCCGTCGAGCTTGCCCAAGGCGCGCATGAGGTCGTGCTCGTTGTGACGAACCTCCCCGATGACGATGACCGCCGCGACTCGAACGTCGCCCTGAGCACCGACTCGCATCTGACGCCCTACTACTTTCGCGCGGGGCTCGACCTCGATGATGTCGTGATGATGCCGCGCACGTTCAGGCTGATCGTCGATCGCGGCCCCGCCTGAGCAAGCCCAGCAGCGGCACCAACACCCACCAAGTCGAGGTCCACCAAGTCGAGGCCGTGCGGGATGTGGCGGTGCATCCCCCGAAAGCCCGCGGCGGGTTCGGTGCGCCATCGAGCGTGACGGCAAGCACGCATTCTCCGCGCACGACGTTGCCTGTCCGGGCCTCGATCCGCACCTCGCTTGTTGCCCACGAGGGAAGGTCGAGCCGAGCGACGCCAAGCCCCTCACGCAGATCGAGTGAGCCGAGCGCCTGCGTCTGACGATCGCCCACCGCAAAGAGCGAAAACGCTTGTGGCACGTGCGAATCCGACCGCGCGACGATCTGCACATCGTTGGCACTTGGGAGAGCCCAATCGCGTGTGCAGCCTACGCGCAACGCATCACCGTCTGTGCCCTCACGCATCCGGATCCAGGCCTCCAAATCGATGAGGCCCATGCCCGAGGTCGCACGCCAGGCGTCCTCTGCGCGCGCAGTCCCCAAGAGCATGCGCACATCGTCCTCGCTGCCTGGTGCAAGCCCACGCGCGAGTGCGATGGCGCCACCGACGATAGCGGCAGAGATCGACGTGCCGAGCGCCATCACACGGTTGGTTCCGCGTCGCTGGGAGGCGAGGCGTGCCGTGGAGCCGCCGAAGAGTGCGGCGGGGTTCTCTGCTTCGAGGTCCTCTGAGAGCGCGGCGCTCACCCAGCCACCAGGCGCCAGCAGATGCGGAAGCGGCGCACCGTCCACGCGTGGCCCGCGTGCGGAGTAGAGCGCGCGCCCATCTTCATCTTCATCGGCGGTGAGGCCCGGGCCATCGAGGCCGGGAACAAACCCACGCGAGACGCTAGCGCCCACGGCGATGACGCCATCGGCCGTTGCAGGCACGCGAACTTCCTCTCCTATGCGCGCCGTCTCTCCCTCAAAGCGCGCCGCAAAGAGCGACCCCAAGTCTGCTTGTGCAAGCCAGGCATGCGCCATCGGGGCAGGGCCTCGCGTGGTCAGCTCCGCACCGCGCACCTCGATCGTGAGCGCCCCAAAAGGCAGATCGCCGCGCAGCACAAGCGTCGAGGATGCATCGCGCACGTCGTCACTTCGCGTGATGCGCAGCACGCCATCGTCGAACGTCTCTCCCCGCCCAACCCAGGGTGAAGTGCCTCGCGAGGAGCGCACGCGAACACTGCGCGCGCCGTGCACGACGACTGCCACCAACGCCTCGTCTATCTCTGGTGCGGGCACACGCAGGGTGAAGCGTGCGATGTCGTTGCCCACCAGGCGCGTCGAAGCGTGAATCGGTTGCTGCGCATCGTTGCCCGCTGCGACCACCACCGCGAACCCCTGATGCGCGATCCGAGTGAGCATGCGCTCGATCGGGCTCGTTCCATCATGCGGCCCGTCGTGTCCTCCAAGGGCTATCACGATCGACGTGCGCGAGGGCTCTGAGACGGCGGCACAAAACGAGGCGCCACGTGCGATGTCGTCGTCGCTGATGCCGAGCGTGTCTCTGCGCAGCGCACGCACCACGACGAGGCTTGCACGCGGTGCCACGCCTGCCTCTGTGCCCAATGCTTCCGCGTCCGAGTCATCGCCCGCCGCAGCAGACGCGATGATCGTTCCGTGCCCATGCCAGTCGGTCGGCAAGGGTTCGCTCCTCGCGCGCGCCGCATCAATCTCCTCGGCCGTCCAGACCGCGCCGCCCTCGCGCTCAAGCTCCGGATGCACACCGCGCGGCATCGCATCCAGGTCGAGCAGGTAGCGCACGCGCGTCGCGCCTCGCGCATCGAGAAAGTCGCGGTGATTCAGGTCGATCCCCGTGTCGATCACACACACGGTCGCGCCCTCGCCGAGCGCGTCTCGCTCGCTCCACACCCAGGGCACGCCGATCTGCGCACGCGCCTCCGCGAGCAAGGGCTGCCGCGGCCAGGCATGCGTCACTTCACCCAAGACAATGCGCGGTGCGAGCGCATGGCGAAGGCGCGCCTCTTGGGCGGAGACAGGCGCAGACGAAGAAGCCCACGCCAGGAAGACGAGAAGCGTCCGCGCTGCGTGGGCCAATCTTGAGTGCATCGCCTTAGTGTCGTCGACGCTTGCGACGTCGGCTTCCGAACTCCCCGCCCTCACCGTGATCGAAGCCCTGCACGGCATGCTCGCCGTGCTCATTCTCGGGGCGCGGACGATGCGCAGTCGCAAGCACCGCAGCCGCCGGTTCAACCCCGCGCGCACGGCACTCGACCATGTAGAGCTCGACCGCATCCGGCCAGAAATCGCGCTGCACGAGCGTGCCGATCTTGCCGCCGCGAATGCGCCTCTGGCAGCCGATCACGACGCGCATGCGCTCCTTGATGCGGCGGGGAAGGGCGAGCAATTCGTTGATGCCGATGAGCAAATCCTCGTAGGCCGCAAGGGGGTCCTTGGCGCCTTCGAGTGCCTCGTCGATCGCGCCCGTGAGCACGACCGAGAGCAGCACCGTATCGCTCGGCGTGCGCCCCTCTTGCACCATCGCGTCGATCGCATCGAGCTTGCGCCAGAAGTCTTCCATGCGCGGCGCTTGGTCATCGAGCATCGCGCTCACCTGCGGCATCAGCACGCCGAGCACGCCGGTCTCCCATGCGAGCCAGAACGAGCGATGCGCCGCACCGCCGCGGAGAAGGCGCAGCACCTCCTCGAAGAGTCGCGCCTTGGCCGCCTTCTGCAGCTCTTCACGCTGCGCAACCATCGCGTCGTAACACTCGGGGTCGATGCCGAGATCACAGCGCGCGCTGAACTTGATCGCGCGCAGGATGCGCACCGGGTCCTCGCGGAAGCGCACGTCCGGCAAGCCAATCGTGCTCACGACGCGTGCCTCGACGTCACGCATGCCGCCCACGAAGTCGATGACCTCCTGGCGCTCGATGTCGTAGAAAAGTCCGTTCAAGCGGAAGTCGCGACGCAGGGCATCTTCGTGCGGGTCGCCAAAGACGTTGTCGTGGCGGATGAGCAAATCCGCATCGTCCTCGCGTGACTTGGCGCGGGGCGTGAGCGGCTCTTCGCTCTGATCGTCGAGATCGAATTCCTGCGCCGTCGGGTCACGGCGGAAGGTGGCCGTCTCGATGATCTTGCCGGGCCCAAAGAGGATGTGCGCGAGGCGAAAGCGACGCCCGATCACGCGGCAGTTGCGGAAGATCGCCTTGATGTCGTGCGGCCTTGCGTTGGTCGCGATGTCGAAGTCTTTCGGGCGGCGATCGAGCAAGAGATCGCGCACGACGCCACCGACGAGGTAGGCCTGAAATCCATTGCGGTGCAGGCGCCGAAGCACCCTGATCGCATCGTCGTCGAGCCTGTCCTCCGAGAAGGCGCGCGCATGGATCTGCGGCTTGGGGCCGTTGGCAAAGCGGAAATCCACGACCTCCTCGGGTGCTGCCTCGGCCTCGACCTCGGCGACGGCCTCGGGGCGCTTTCGCTTGCTTCGCTTGGGTGGCTCGACGGCCTCGACTTCGCGGCTCAGCGCAGCGGTCACGGGCAGGAGCGCCGCGGCCTCCGCCTCGAACGAGGCTTGGGCGTCATCGCGTGTCTCTTTGCCGGGCTTGGGGGGACGCCTTGAGCGCCGCTTCGGCGCTTCACTGGAGGCTTTCTCACGCGCCGAAGTCTCTTGACCCTGGTTTGCCCCGGGGACGGGCTTGTCGTCATCGTTCATGTTGTTCCGCTTCCCCGGGGCGCCTTCTTGAGTTGGCTTAGCGTCCCGACCGGGGGTTGCTCCCGTGTCATCGAGTCGAAAAGACTCGTCTGCTGGAGGTCGACACACACCTTCGTGTGTTCGAGGGGGCACCTCCGTGTCGCGCATCGCACGCAACGCCTATCCCCTATCAAGCATCGAGGCGCCTGCGCAACCTTGATCTCATTGGAAGTCGCGCGGGTGCGCAAAAGTCTTTCGACGTGTCTGGCGAGAGCGGCCGCACATCCGGTCGCGACGTCGGGTTAGAATGCGACGGAATCCGCGCGAATACGGACCATGACGATCACGCTGTCTGATGAGTCGCCTAGCGCAGCTGCGCTTCCACCAGTGCTTCCCATGTGAACCCGTGACCCTTGCGGTGAGTGATGCCGATCTCGAAACTCCTTCGTCGACAACTCCAGCGAGCCTTCGGCGATGAAGCAAGTGAGGGCCTCGAGGGGATCGCCAAGCGCCTCGACGTCGAAGTTCCCTCCGCGCGTGCCGCACAGCTCCGGTCCTTCCTCGACATGGTCGATGAGGCGTATGTGGAGTTCGAGCGCGACCTCGACCTACGGGGGCGCAGCCTGGAGGTCTCCTCGCGTGAGCTGACCGAGGCCTATGAGCGCTTGCGCATCGATGCCGATGAGCTCGTCATGGCGGTTCACTCGCTGCGCGAGACCGCGCAGACACTCGCCCGTGCTGCGGGCCTTCCGGATTTCTCCGCCGAGCACGACTCGCTGCGCGCGATGACGCAGGTGATGGCGGAGCTTGCGCATTCGCGCACCGAAGCCGTGGAAGCGCTACGCGCGTCGCAGGAGCGCTATCAGATTGCAATCGCGCATTCGGGGATTGGGCTTTGGGATCTGGATGTGACCACCGGGAACATGTACCGAAGCGATGAAATGCTGCGGATGGTCGGCTACGAGCCCGGGGAGATTTCCCCGAGCCTTTTCGGCCTGTTGGTGCCCGAAGATGCCCGTTCGGCCCACGAGGCGTTACAGCGTCATTTGGAGGATGATCGGCTTCCGCTCTCCTACAAGTGGCGGATGCTCACCAAGAGTGGCGGGACGATTTGGGCGCACATCCAAGGGCACGTGTGCGGCCACGACGCGAACGGGAAGCCGACGCGCATGATCGGCACGATCACGGACATCTCGGCGCAACGCGAAGCCGCCGAGAGCATGCGGCTCTCCAAAGAAGCCGCGGAGTCATCGAACCGCGCCAAGAGCGACTTCCTTGCGAACATGAGCCACGAGATTCGTACGCCGATGAACGGCATTCTCGGGCTGACGGAACTCTGCCTCGACACCCCGTTGAACGAGGATCAGCGGGACTACCTCGGCATGGTGCAGACCTCTGCACTCTCGCTGATGACGATCATTAACGACATCCTCGACTTCTCGAAGATCGAGGCGGGCAAGCTCGTGCTCGACCCGAGCGATTTCTCGCTGCGTGAGGTCGTCAATGAGTCGATTCGCGCGCTCGCGATGCAGGCGCACGAGAAGGGTCTTGAGCTCACCATCTCTGTCGCTGCGGATGTGCCCGATCACCTCATCTCCGATGCGACGCGCCTGCGCCAGGTGCTCCTCAACCTCGTGGGCAATGCGGTGAAGTTCACCGAGGAGGGTGAGGTCTCTGTTTCTGTTTCGCTGAAGGAGACGCGGGACGCCGAGGCGGTGTTGGAGGTCGCGGTGCGCGACACGGGCATCGGCATCGACGAGGGCAAGCTCGGCATGATCTTCGAATCGTTCTCGCAAGCCGATACCTCCACCACGCGACGCTTCGGAGGCACGGGCCTTGGGCTCACGATCTCAAGCCGGATTGTGGAGCTCCTGGGTGGGCGCCTTCAGGTCGCGAGCAAGCTCGGTGAGGGCAGCACATTCACCTTCTCGTTTGCCGCGCCGTACTCGTCTGCGGCGCTGGGCTCGAAGGTGCGCTGGAGTGCGAAGCAGCTCGTGGGGCTTGGGGTGCTCATCGTCGACGACAACGCGACGAATCGACGCATTCTGCAAGACCTGGTGCGCAACTGGGGCATGCGTCCAGAGCTCGCCTCGAGTGCGTCGGAGGCGCTGCGCGTCCTGCGCACACAACGCTCTCTCGGTCGGTCCTTCGCGCTCCTCTTGCTCGATGCGCAGATGCCAGACCTCGATGGCTTTGCGCTCGCAGAACAGATCCGCATCGAGTCGCTTCAACCGCAGGCGACGATCATGATGCTCTCGTCGATGGGCCTCGGTGCAGACCGCGCGCGTCTCGCAAACCTCGGCATCTCGCAGGCGCTGACCAAGCCTGTGGGCCAAGACGATTTGCTCGCTGCGATTCTCGAAGCACTCGGTGCCAAGCACGAGGTCGCATGCGGCGATACGCAACCGCTCACGCGACGGACGCAGGAGCGCGCGCTGCGTGTGCTCCTCGCAGAGGACAACGTGATCAACCAGCGCCTTGCGATGCGCCTGCTTGCGAAGCTCGGGCACGTGGCGACGCTTGCGGACAACGGTGCGGAGGCGGTGGGGCTCATTCGCGCGTCCAAGGAAACGCCCTTCGATCTTGTGCTGATGGATCTGCAGATGCCCAAGATGGGCGGCTTCGAGGCGACGGAGCGCATTCGCGCGCTGGAGCGTGAGCGAGGGACGCGCACACCCATTGTGGCGATGACCGCGCACGCGATGCAGGGCGACCGCGAGCGTTGTTTGGATGCCGGGATGGATGACTACGTGGCCAAGCCGATTGTCTTCACCGAGCTCGCGCGTGCGATTGAAGCGACAACCCGGAGTGTCGGACCTGCGATCGAACCTCCGCCTGCGACGGTCAGTGAGCTTGAGGTGTTTGACTATCCCGCTGCACTCGCGCGCATGGGTGACGACGTGGAGCTCTTTCGAGAGCTCGCGCAGCTCTTTGTTGAGCGCGTGGATCGCTACACCAAGGCGCTGCGGATGGCGCATCAAGAGGGCAATGCAGCGGCCTGTGCTGAGGTCGCGCACGCGTATCGAGGGGCCGTGAGCAACTTCGGTGCGCCCCGCGTGGTGAGCGCGCTGCAGGCGATCGAGGCGAGCGTGCGTGCGGGGAAGCTCCAGCCGAACGACCCGCACATCGATGACGTGATGTTGGAGACCGCGCGCTTTGTGGCCGCGCTGCGCAGCATTCTCTGAGGCTGGGTAGATCGAGGGCGATGCTGAGCGCGTGCGGGGCGCGGGCGCGTGATGGGCCGCAATGCTCACAGTCTTCGACGCGCATGGCGAAATCAGTCCCTCAAACACGGAGGGTGGGCGCAAGCTGCGTACTGGGACCATGACGATGGCGCTGTTTCATGAGTCGCCCCGCGAACGCGCTGCCACCAGCGCTTCCCATGTGAACCCATGACCCGTGTGGTGCGTGATGCCGATTTCGCAACTCCTTCGTCGACAACTCCAGCGGGCCTTCGGTGATGAGGCGAGTGAGGGCCTGGAGGGGATCGCCAAGCGCCTCGACGTCGAAGTCCCGTCTGCGCGCGCCTCCCAGCTTCGGTCCTTCCTCGACATGGTCGATGAGGCGTATGTCGAGTTCGAGCGTGACCTGGACCGACGGGGGCGCAGCCTGGAGCTCTCCTCGCGTGAGCTGACCGAGGCCTACGAGCGCTTGCGTGTCGACGCCGATGAGCTCGTCACGGCCATTCATTCGCTGCGCGAGACCGCGCAGACACTCGCCCGTGCTGCAGGCCTTCCGGATTTCTCCGCCGAGCACGACTCGCTGCGCGCGATGACCAAGGTGATGGCGGAGCTTGCACATTCGCGCACCGAGGCCGTGGAAGCGCTACGTGCGTCGCAGGAGCGCTATCAGATTGCAATCGCGCATTCGGGGATTGGGCTTTGGGATCTGGACCTGACCACCGGGCAGGCATACCGAAGCGATGAACTGCTCCGGATGGTCGGCTACGAGCCCTCGGAGGCTCCGTCCGCCCTTTTCAGCCTGATGGCGCCCGAAGAAGCCCGTTGGGCCAAGGAGGCGATACAGCGCCACTTGGCAGATGAGCGGCTCCCGCTCTCCTATGAGGTGCGGATGCGCACCAAGACTGGCGGGTCGATTTGGACGCACGTTCAAGGGCACGTGTGCGGCCACGACGCGAGCGGGAAGGCGACGCGCATGATCGGCACGATGACGGACATCTCAGCGCAACGCGCAGCCGCCGAGAGCATGCGGCTCTCCAAAGAAGCTGCGGAGTCCGCGAACCGCGCCAAGAGCGACTTCCTCGCGAACATGAGCCACGAGATTCGTACGCCGATGAACGGCATTCTCGGGCTGACGGAGCTCTGCCTCGACACCCCGCTGAACGAGGATCAGCGGGACTACCTCCGCATGGTCCAGACCTCCGCGCTCTCGCTGATGACCATCATCAACGACATCCTCGACTTCTCGAAGATCGAGGCGGGCAAGCTCGTGCTCGACCCGAGCGATTTCTCGCTGCGTGAGGTCGTCAATGAGTCGATTCGCTCGCTTGCGATGCAAGCGCACGAGAAGGGCCTGGAGCTCACCATCGCGATTGCTGCGGATGTCCCCGATCACCTCATCTCCGATGCGACGCGCCTGCGCCAGGTGCTGCTGAACTTGGTGGGCAATGCGGTGAAGTTCACCGAGGAGGGTGAGGTCTCTGTCTCAGTCTCGCTGAAGGAGACGCGGGGCAATGAAGCGCTCTTGCATGTCGCGGTGCGCGACACGGGCATCGGCATCGACGAGGGCAAGCTCGGCATGATCTTCGAATCGTTCTCGCAAGCGGATAGCTCCACGACGCGACGCTTTGGAGGCACGGGCCTTGGGCTCACGATCTCAAGCCGGATTGTGGAGCTCCTGGGTGGGCGCCTTCAGGTCGCGAGCAA